>CAZWZZ010000648.1:0-4272 GCA_964638395.1 uncultured Caldilineaceae bacterium | reverse complement strand
CAAAGAGCAAGGCGCAGTTGATTGATGAATTGCAGGAGATGCGCCACCGGGTCGAAACGGTGGAGGCTGCCTACCGTAACCGGTTAGAGGAGCTGACGACGGAGCGCACAGCCAAGCTGCTGAAAGCGAACGAACAATTACTCCAACAAATCGTAGAGCGGGAGTGGGCCGAAGATGCCCTGAGAAAAATCAAGAGCCGCTACGAATTGGCGGTCAAGGCGGGCCGGGTCGTCGTCTGGGATTTGGATTTTTGGAGCAACGAAATCTATATCGACCCGATGTTGCATACCCTGCTGGGGTATAAACCCCCGGAGAGTCAACAGGGTCTCAATGAATGGTTCAATAAAGTTCACCCCGATGATCTGGAAAACGTTAAAACCGCCGTCACCAATCACTTCGAAGGTCAGGCGAAAGATTTTGAATTGGAGCATCGGATGGTGCATCGGGATGGCAGCACCCGTTGGTTTTTGATCCGGGCCACCAGCCTACGCGACGCCAACCAGAAGCCGTATCGTCTCATCGGCACCAATACCGATATTACCGCCTACAAACAGGCGGAGGAGGCCATCCACCAGGCTCACCAAGACCTTTCCAAAAAGGCTACCGATCTGGAAATAGCCAACGCGGAGTTAGCCCAATATGCCTATGTGGTTTCCCACGATTTGAAAGCGCCCCTACGGGCCATCCATAATTACGCCGATTTTTTGGCCGAAGATTTGAAAGATGTCCTCGAAGAAGATCAAGAGGAGTATATCGAGGGGTTGGTCGAGGCGGTGCGGGAGGCTGAAACCCTGGTCAACGATCTGCTAGAATTGTCACGAATTGGCCGTAAAAACGTACCGTTGGAGATGATCGATCTCAAATACTTCCTGAGTGACCTGGTGGCCTCGCTCAATTTACCGGAAGATGCTGAGATCACCCTGGCTGAAGCGTGGCCCCGGATCGAGGCCCAGCCGCCGCTGCTGCGCCAGATTTTCCAGAATCTCATCCAAAATGGCCTGACCTTCAACCAATCCTCACCCAAACGGCTCGAGCTGGGCTGGCAGGCGTGTGGTTCCGACCATTACGAATTTTTCGTCCGGGACAACGGCATTGGCATCCAGGCGAAGTATCAAGAACAAATCTTTAACGTCTTCCAACGGTTGCACACCAACGAAGAGTATCCCGGAACCGGCATCGGCCTGGCCATTGTCAAGAAAGCGACCGAAAAATTACAGGGCAGTGTCCGCCTGGAGTCACAAGCCGGTGTGGGTAGCACTTTCTTTGTCACCCTACCCCAGACTCAAGATGGAGAGAAGCAGATATGATCGAGAAACATTCTTTCGTTGTCCTGATGGCGGAAGATAACAAACACGACATCGTGGCCGCCAAACGGGCCTGGAAAACCAATAACATTGCCAACCCGCTCTACATCGTCAAAAATGGGGAGGAATGTCTCGATTATTTGCACCAACGGGGCAAATATAGCGAACCGGGCGCAGCGCCTCGGCCCGGTATTCTTCTGCTCGATTTGAAGATGCCCAAAATGGACGGGTTGACCGTTCTAAAACATATCCGTGAGGATGACCGGCTACGCTACCTGCCGGTCATTATCCTGACCACTTCCAAGTTGGAGGAAGATCGGGTCAAGAGCTATGATCTGGGCGTGAATGCTTATATCAAAAAGCCGGTGGGCTTTGATAATTTTTCCAGTGCGGTCAAGGCGATCAACCTGTTCTGGGAGTTGGTTGAACTCCCGGAGTAAGCCTGGCCCGGTTTCCGCCCCAGTTCTTTAACACCAGTGAAGTTGATGTTCAGAAAATAATGTAGGGTTCGCTAAAACGTAAACCGTAACCCTTTTACGTAGTACGCTTTACGTTTTACGAGGCTGTCACCCCCTGACTTCCAAAAGAGCCAATATTTTCTGAACGTCGATAACTCTAACGAGGAGATCAAAGCTACCCATGCCGAACAACAACACCTCCCTTCGTCTCCTGTTGGTTGAAGATAATAAACATGATGTACTGGCCTTTCGCCGGGCGTTCCGGGACAGCCAGTTTCCGTGTAAAATCACCCATTACACGCGGGCTGAAACGGCGCTGGAACGACTGACGGCAGATACCGCCGATTTCGATCTGGTAATTTGTGACTATAACCTGCCGGGCATGACCGGCTTTGAGTTATGTAAAGCCCTCATTCGCCAAAACATCAACCTGCCGTTAGTCTTACTAACCGGATCGGGTAAGGAGACGCTGGCAGTAGATGCCCTCAAAGCGGGGGTGAATGATTATATCGTCAAAGACCCCCACCAGGGGTATCTGAGCCTATTGCCGGTCGTGCTGCCCGAAGTGATTCGCAATCATAACGAACGTCTGGCCCGGCAGAGGGCCGAAGCAAAATTGGCCCAACGGGAGCGATACCTGGCAGCTTTAGTCAGGGTGCAACAGTGGCTCTTGGCCCCCAACATCAAAGAAAATCATTATGATGACATCTTGGAGACGTTAGGTCGGGCCTCGCGGGCCAGCCGGGTCTCGATCTTTGAAAATCATCAAGAGCGAGCCGCCCCCCTCTGCACCAGCCAAAAGGCGGAATGGTGTGCGGAGAACATTCCTTCCCAACTGGATGCGCCTCGCCTCCAGAATCTCATCTACGCCGAGTCGATGCCCCATTGGGTCGAGCAACTCCGGCAAGGGGAGATTATCAACGAAAATGTGGTCACGTTTCCGGAGGCAGAACGGAAGCTGCTTGAGGATGTTGGGATTCTGGCTATTCTCATTCTGCCGATTCTTGTCAACAAAAATTTTTTTGGCTTCATCAGCTTCGCCAACTGCCGCGAGCCACGGGCCTGGGAAGCCTCGGAGGTCAATCTGCTCAAGGCGGCCGCCTCCGGGATTGCCCTGTGGCAGGAGCGGGAGCAGGCGGAGCTGCAACTGCGGCAATATACCGCCGAGCTAAAAGCCCGTAATGAGGAATTGGACGCCTTTGGCCACACCGTGGCCCACGACCTCAAAAATCCGCTGACGGCGCTGACCGGGGTGGCCGAAATTTTAGCCGCCGATCATCGGGAGGATGAGAATTTAGCCCAATATCTGCAATCCATCGTCCGTAGCGGTCGAAAAGCCAGCAGCATCGTCAATGAACTGCTCGTCCTCTCCACCGTCCGCAAACAGGACAACATCCAGCTAAAACCACTTGATATGACTCAGATTGTTGACGAAGCCCTGGAGCGACTGCTCCATCTCATCGAAGACTCCCCCATCGACCTTAAGCTGCCGCCGACCTGGCCGACCGCGCTGGGACACGCCCCCTGGATCGAAGAGGTGTGGGCCAACTACCTGAGCAACGCCATCAAATATGGTGGCCAACCCCCGGCCATCGAACTGGGGGCCGAAGCCAAACCCAATGGCACGGTCTATTTCTGGGTCCGAGACAACGGCCCCGGTCTGAGTGCGGACGAACAAGCCCGGCTTTTTACGCCCTTTACCCAACTGCGCCAGGCTCGCACCCGAGGCCACGGCCTGGGGCTGTCGATTGTGCGCCGCATCGTCGAAAAATTGGGCGGCGAGGTCGGCGTCGTCAGCAACAAAAGTATCGGCGGCAGCACCTTCTACTTCACCCTGCCCCAGGCCGAGGTAGAGGGCTGACTCAGCACCCTTCACACCCCATTTGCAAAAATAGTTCAATCCCCACTATAATGCCCCATCTGTAACCTTCCCTTGAAAAAATTGAGGAAATATTTTTCAGGAGGTCTGGGCGTCAATCCGTAAAGCGTAAAACGTAAAAATTACGCATCACGTTTTACGTTTCACGTTTTGCGTTTTGCGTTTTATGAGATTATCAACTCCCTGAGCATCCAAAAGGGCTACCCTATATTGAGACAGGATTTGCTTATGTTCGACTATCGCACGATGTTCGATTTACACGGTAAAAACGCGCTGGTCGTTGGGGCGGGCAGCGGCATTGGGCAGGCCTCGGCAGCAGGGCTGGCCGCGTTTGGAGCCAACCTCTACTGCGCCGACATCAACGCGGACGGTGTGGCCGAAACGGTCGAGATGATCCGGGCCGCCGGCGGACAGGCGGAGGGCGTGACCCTCGATATGCGGGACAAAGCGGCCATCACCGCTGCAGTGGAAAGTTGCGAGCCGCTCGATATTCTGGTCAGCACGCCCGGTATCAACGTCCGCAAGCCGCTACTCGACATCAGCGAGGCGGAGTTCGACCGGGTCATCGACCTGAACCTGAAAGGGACGTTTCTGCTGATGCAGGCCGTGGCCAGGGGCATGGCCGAGCGGG
>CAZWZZ010000647.1:0-4277 GCA_964638395.1 uncultured Caldilineaceae bacterium | reverse complement strand
ATCGCTGTTTTTAGGACAACGGCTGAATAGATACTGATTTTGACAAAATAACACCTCACGTTTTACGTTTTGCGTTTTACGGGGTGTCGTTGCTCAACCTGGCGGGTAAGCAAGTGTCAACCTATTCTGAACCAACCCACGTAAAAACGAGCTTTATGACTTACGCCCCGTTCTGATACCGGCCCACCACGATCACCACATTTTGTCCGCCAAAGCCAAAGGCGTTGATAATGGCCGTATCAACATCCACCTCGCGGGCCTCGTTTGGGACGTAATCGAGATCACACTCAGGATCGGGGTTTTCGTAGTTGATGGTGGGGCAAATCACCCCATCCTCCATCGTCTTGACGGCGGCCAACGTCGCCACGGCCCCGGCTGCGCCCAACATATGGCCCACCTGTGATTTCGTGGCCGTGATCGGGATTTGATAGGCACGTTCCCCGAACACCTTTTTGATACCTAACGTTTCCGCCGTGTCGCCCAGCGGTGTACTGGTGGCGTGGGCAAAAATAGCATCGACATCGTCGATAGTCTTACCGCTGGATTGGAGGGCCAGATTCATGGCCGCCATCGTGCCGCTGGCATCCGGTTTGGGCGCGGTCAGATGGTAGGCATCAGAAGTCAACCGCCCCCCCAGGACCTCGGCATAGATTTTCGCGCCCCTGGCTTTGGCGTGTTCCTCCCGTTCCAGCACAAACGTGACCGCCCCCTCACCAAAGACGAAGCCATCCCGTTCGTTATCAAAAGGACGGCTGGCCGCTTCCGGGTTATCATTCCGTTGGGATAGGGCCTGCATCCGGGAGAATGAGGCAAAAATCAGGGGGGACATGACCGACTCCGTGCCCCCGGCCAGAATGACATCCGCCTCATCCCGTTGCAGCATATGGAACGCATCCAACACCGCATAACTGCCGCTGGCGCAGGCCAACGTCGAGGTGTTGAGCGGCCCGGTCGTGCCCAACTCGATAGAGACCAGGCAGGAGGAGGCGTTGGTCATAATGTTAGGAACCAAGAAGGGGCTGGTGGTGCGGGGGCCATTCTTGAGCAACTGTTCGGTGCCGTCCTCCATTGAACTCAGGCCGCCGCCGCCGGTGTTGACGACAACACCAATGCGGTGGGCGTTGTCGGGGGTAACGGACAGGCCGGCATCGGCCAAAGCCTGTTTGGAGGTGGCTATCGAAAAATGGGTGGAGCGGGCCAAGCGTTTGGCTACTTTTTTCGGAACCCACTCGGTAGCCTCGAAGCCTTTGACTTGGCAAGCAATTTTTGAAGTATAGTCGGTCGTATCGAACGCATCCAACAGTCCGGCTCCGGAGACGCCGGCTTTCATATTCTCCCAGAAGGTCTCGACATCATTGCCGACCGGGGTGATAGCCCCCAGACCGGTGATTACAACTCGTGTCATGTTTTCTCCTCTCGACTTCATTTTTTACACGGTATAATTAACACAAAACTTGTCTTAAAGTTACGTGGATTTTGGCTATTTTTTGACTAATTCCTTCAAACCCGCTTCATCTAAAACAGGAATATGCAGCGATTGAGCCTTAGTCAATTTACTGCCCGCCTTCTCTCCGGCCACCAGATAGTCGGTCTTGCTCGACACCGAGCCGGTCACCTTGCCCCCGTGCTGTTCGATGAAGGCTTTGGCCTCGGTGCGGCTCCAGGTGGGCAGCGTGCCGGTAATGACGAAGGTCAGGTCGGCCAACGTTTGGGGCTGCGCCGGCGTCGAGGTATCACGCTCCGCCGCCAGGGTCACCCCTGCCCGCCGTAATTTGTCGATGAGCGTCTGGTTGGCCGGGCGCTCGAACCACGCCACAATCGACTCGGCGATGCGCGGCCCGACCCCTTCGACAGCTTCCAGATCGGACTGGTCAGCCTGTTGTAGGGCCTCTATCGTCGGGAAGGCGGCCACGATCAACCCGGCCACGGTACTGCCGACGTAACGAATGCCCAGGCCGGTCAACACCCGCTCGAAGGGCTGCCGCTTGCTGGCCTCGATAGCCGCCAGCAGATTATCAGCCTTCTTCTCGGCAAAGCCCTCCAAACTGAGCAACTGCTCTCGGGTCAGAAAATAAATATCGGCCATATCCTCGACCAGCCCTGCCTCGGCCACCTGCTCGCCGATTTTGATGCCGAAGCCCTCGATGTCCAACGCCGTCCGGGAGACGAAATATTCGATCTGGCGCACCAACTGGGGCGGACAGGCGGCATTGACGCAGATCAGGGCGATGTCATCCTCCAACTGGGTGACCGGCTCGCCACAGGCCGGGCAGTGGGTCGGCGGCTGGTAGGGCTGGGAGTCTGCCGGGCGCAGGTCGAGGATCGGCTTGATAACTTGCGGAATAACATCCCCGGCCCGCTTGACCACCACCGTGTCGCCGACGCGAATATCCTTCTTGGCCAGATCGTCGAAGTTGTGCAGCGAGGCCTGGCGGACGGTGACGCCGCCGATATTGACCGGCTCCAGCACGGCGTAGGGCGTAATCTGCCCGGTGCGGCCCAGGTTGGTGCGGATGTCGATGATTGTAGTCGTTTTTTCCTGGGCCGGAAATTTGTAGGCGATAGCCCAACGAGGGGCATTGCCCACCACCCCCAAATGCCGTTGGAGGGCGAAATCGTCGATCTTGACCACCACCCCGTCGGCATCATACGGCAAATCGTTCCGCTTTTCCATCCATTGGTGAATAAAGTCGAGCGCCGCCCCGAAACTGCCGGTGTGCAGCACATCCGGGTTGAGGGGAAAGCCGTAAGCCTTCAACCAGTCGAGGGCCGCGTGTTGGCTATCGATCTCCAGTCCATCCACATAGCCGATGGCGTAGGCGAAGAAGGCCAGGGGGCGTTGGGCCGTGATCTTGCTGTCTAACTGGCGCAGCGAGCCGGCGGCAAAGTTGCGGGGATTGGCATAGACTTTCTCCCCTTTCTCAGCCTGCCGCTCGTTGAACGCTTGAAACTCGGCGATGGGCATATAAATCTCGCCCCGCACCTCGATACGGGCCGGGGCTGCCGGGCCGTCGGCCTGGGCCGGAATCCGCAGGGGAATGTTGTGGACCGTGCGGACGTTGGCCGTCACGTTCTCCCCCTCGACACCGTTACCCCGGGTCGCCCCCCGCACCAGCAGCCCATTTTCATAGGTCAGGGCCACGGCCAGGCCGTCGATTTTCGGCTCGACCACAAACTCCAGATCATCGACAGTCACATCCTCCGGCAGCAGCCGCTCGATGCGGGCCAACCAGTTCTGCATCTCTTCATCGTTGAAGGCGTTGCTCAGGCTGGTCATCGGAATGGGATGGAGGACCTTTTCAAAAGCATCCAGCGGCTGTGCCCCTACCCGCTGCGTCGGCGAGTCGGGCGTGACCAGGTCGGGCCGTTCGGCCTCTAGCCGCCGCAATTCAGCCAGCAAGCGGTCATATGCTTCATCGCTGATAACCGGCTCATCCAGGGTGTGGTAACGATAGGCGTGATAATTGAGTTGGTCCCGCAACTCGGTCAATCGTTTTTCGATGTCGGCCATGATGGTCTCTACTGGTTACAAAAAGTCGGAAATTAAAAGCGTCACCCATAGCGGAGTGACGCTCATTATAGTGGAAATCGAAAAAATGAAAAAAATAGAAAACTTGGTGTTACTGCTCCGTCTGGCCCTCGTCGCCCCCATCCGCCGGGGCCTGGTAGGCAGCGGCGTTGTCGGGAGGCAGGCTCGGCGTCAAGAATTGTTGGACGGTCCAGCCCTCGGTTCCGTCGATGGCCCGGACAAGCCACCAGGTGAAATCCTCCAGATTTTCATCCTCGCGGGGACCATCCAGAATGAGCAGAAAGCCCCCTTCGTCGCCGATGCCCAGCCGAGCGTTGTTCGTACCCGGCCCGGCCCGCAGACTGACCCCCGCCCCTTCGGTGCCCCCCACCTGGGCAAAGGTCCCGACCGTCAATTCCAGGGGCACGGTTGGCACCGGCGTCGCCGTGGGCGGCGAGGTGGGCGTTGGCGGCAGGGTGACGACCGGTGGAATGGTCGGCGTGGCAGCGGGGTCGGCGGTAGCCTCGTCGGTTGAGGCCGCCGCCACCGGTTGGGTTGGGGCCAGGCCCGGAATACTCTCCGGGGTCGGGGTGATGGATTGCTTGCGGACGATGTTGACCACGCCCAACGCCACCAGCCCGATGACCAACAAACCGGCTACCGCCCCGATGACCACCCACACAATCGGCAGCCCAATTTCGGCCTGGTTGACCTCCTCCAGGCGACGGGGGCGGCGGGTTTGCCGCGTTTTCATATCTCTCCAGGACAT
>CAZWZZ010000646.1:0-4284 GCA_964638395.1 uncultured Caldilineaceae bacterium | reverse complement strand
GGTGTTGACCTATCCCTCCCGCTTCGCTATAATTGTTGCAAGTTATTGTAATAAATGGGGGAATAAATGAAACCAATAATGACCGACCTCAACGAGACGTATGGCCGTCACAAAAATTTGTATCCCCCGCGATATTGGCTACTGATCCTTTTGGCGCTGCTTGTGGCGGCCTGTGCCCCGACTCCGGAACCAACCCCGGAGCCGACCAAGACGCCAACCCCGTTCCCCCAACGCTCCTCCTTCAATGACAACGTCCAGGCGATGAACGCCGCCCAAGCCGCCCTCAACCAGATGGAGTTCGGCTTCGCCCCCCTCCTGTTAGAGGATGAGACCCGCATCACCATCGAAACCGACAGCAAACAACCCCTGGCCCGGCTGGCCTACTCTCCCCAACCGGCTGAGGCCACGGACTGGCCGACCGGTGACAGCTTCATCCTCTCTCTGGCCACCCGTAGCATCCTGCTCGACCTGCCCCAGGTGGAGCGCGTGGCGCTGGGCAGTTTTGATCTGGCTGCGCCCGTCGCCAATCTGGAAGACACCATCCCCCACGTCGCGGTCTGGGTCACGTTTGCCGACCATACCCAGGCGGTGATCGACCTCAGCCCCCTCAGCACCGATTTTGCGGCGCAGCATAAGGCCCAAACGTTCATCAGCGACGCCACCGATCTACAAGAGCAATTTGATGTTTGGCGGGAGGGTGTCTTTTTGGACGAACTCCAGCCGATGGCCGTGATCGAAGAAGCGGGCCAAAGTTACTACCTTCTGTCCCAAGTAACCATCTACCCCGAACAGTACGAATTTACGCTGCGGGCACACATCGCCCAGGTGGCCGACCCGATGCAGCCCTTGCGTCTGGTTCAGGGAACGCTGACCACGGTTCGGCTGGATCGGCTTGATTTTGGAGAGACGCAGGCCGATATTGCCGCCGCCGGCCCGGAGGCTTTTGCTCAAAATACCGAACTGTTCAACCGTCAGGGCAACGACAGCGAACCGCTCAACGCTGTCCTCGATGACAACCTGCACCTGCTGTGGCATCTCATCACCAAACTTGAACACGACCCTCTCGACCCGGAGGAGGTTACGCCGGCCACGGTTACCCCGACCCGAACCCCCTCGCCAACGCCGACGCCCACCCCCACGGCCACCCCCAAACGAGCGCAGCCGTTGATTACGTCATAACTATTTGATAACACCCGGCAGATAAACACTGAAAGACAAAGAAGCTACCACCGGCGTGGTGATGGTCGCGGTGGCGCTGACGCCGTCCGTCGAAGTCACCCAGACGGTGTTGATCAATACCGCCTCGTCAGGGACGTTCCCCACCGTGACTACCAAACTGCGAGTCAGCAGATGCGTGGCCGACAGGGTATCGACGCTCCAGGTGACAACCCCGCTTTCGTACAACCCGCCATCACTGGCCCAGACCAAGCTACTGTTGCTATCCAACGTATCGCTGATAACCACCCCCTCAGCGTGGCCCCCGCCGTTCGCCAGGGTCAGCGTGTACGTCAGCGTTTCCCCCGGCGAAACAGCGGCGGCGGCGGAACTCGTCAGCCGCACGGCCAACGAGGGGGCGCTCAGGCTATCCCAAAAGTCACACTTGGCCGGACGTAGCCCCGCCCCGGCGCTGACCGGCGTCCCCAGCTCCAGATAAGGATCGGTGTCGGGGGTGTAAGCTGGCCAGGGAACTGCCCCACTGCCGTTGGGGTTGCCGGTGGCGGCGAAGCGAGTCCAATACCCCAAAATAGCCTCTTGGAGAGCCACATCCTCCGGGCGGGCCAAATAGCCCTGAATAGCCTCTACCCGTTGAAAGACAAACCACAGTTCCAGGCCGTGAAACGACCCCAGCGGCGCGTAGAGGGGCGAACTGAGAACCTGGCTAAAGAAGTAGCGGTACAAGGGATCATCCGACGCTTGGGCCGTTAGACGGGCCATGCGCCGGGCCGGGCAGGTAAATTGCCCGTCGCTGACCAGCGCGGCGTAGGCTTCACGGGCGGTCGGGTATTGCCCCGGCTGATCCCCGACCGGATAGAGGGCCAGGGCTTCCGTCCCCGCGCCGGGTTGGAGGGGATTGAGCATCGCGTGGACGAGCAAGTTGTAGAGGGTTGTAGACATCGGGGGTGACATCGGTAACATCTCGTCGGCATTGCTGCCGATGACCACGGGCACTGGGTTCTGTTCCCCCAGGGCCAGGGTTTGGAGGGGCGGCCGGGGCAAAACGTGGCCATCGACAGCGGCCCCAAAGGCTTGAGCCACCAAACCATTGGAGATGGGCGTGGTGTCGATGGCCGTTACCAATGTGGTCGTTGTCTGGTCGCGCAGGCAGAGTGTCGGGTCGGGGGCGCTGCCACAACCGGCGGCCTCGGCAAAGGCAACGCCCTCGGTTGCTCGTTCGACGGCCATTTTGGCCACGCAGCCCCCACTCTGGATCAGCGCCCGTGAAAACAGCCCGGCTGCCAGCGGCGAGGTCAGCAGCATACAGGTATCCTGTCCGCCGCCGGACTCGCCGAAGAGCAGTACCCGGCTCGGATCGCCGCCAAAGTTGCGGATGTTATCCTGCACCCAGGTCAGGGCCTTGATCTGATCCAGCAGGCCATAGTTGCCGGAACTGCCATACTCACTCTCTCCATCCAACCCGGAATGAACCAGGAAGCCTAACGCTCCCAGCCGGTATTGCAGCGTCACCACGACCACCCCGCCCCGCTCGCTCAAAAATTGGCCGTCGTATAAATGAATACCGCCGGTCACTTTCGAGGCCGATCCCTGCACATTGCCGCCGCCGTGCATAAAGAGCATGACCGGTAAATCGGCTCCGGGCGTGGCGGTGATGGGCGTCCAGACATTCAGGGTGAGGCAGTTTTCATTGCCAATGACCGCTCCGGCGTCGTCATCCCATTGGGGGCAGGGGGGACCGAAGGCAGTCGCCGCTAATTCACCGCTCCACGGCTGGGGATCGGCGGGCGGACGCCAGCGCAGAGGGCCGGTGGGCGGCGCGGCAAACGGAATGCCTAAAAAGGCGTAAGTCTGGCCGGCTTGAAACCCTCGCACCGGCCCCTTGTCCGTCTGCACCAGATCACTCCCCTGTGCCCAGGCGGGCGCGGGTTGACCGGGCAAAAACCAGGCGGTGATCACCAGTATCACTCCCGCTAAAATTGGGGGCAGGAGTAGTTTCAGACTATTAAAATTCGAGGCGTGCGGCATACTTTCGACAAGTTCACGATGCGGTCTTAGATCGTGCGTGATGATAGATATGATATTCATGGTGTATTGACCTCCTACTTGAATATACACTCAAGATGGAGGAAAAGTTGCATAGCGAGGTCGGGTCGTGTTGAGAAATGTCAACGAAACGTCTGTCACGCCTTGAGAGCGCGTAACCGGCGGCGGAGCATCCGCTTGTGTTGGGCCAGGAAATCGTCATAAACGGCGGTAGTCAGAGGCGGGGTGGTCAAGATAAGGGCATCTTCGCCATCTTCGTAATACCGCTGCCGCTCTCCAACCTGCTCAAAGTGATATTTTTGATAGAGGGCCAGGGCGGCCCGGTTCGAGCGCCGCACTTCCAACGTCGCTACTTTGGCCCCCAACGTGATGCCCTGCTCCAGGAGATGGATCAGCAGCCAGTCGCCGAGACCGAGCTGCCGCATTTTGGGATGAATAGCAATGGTGCTAATGTGGATTTCATCAACCATCAGCCAAAACCCGCCCAACCCTATCAGGCCAGGCGGCGTCCGGTTGGCCCGGAGAACGTAATAATGGGCCAGTTTGTTCTGGAGCAATTCCTGTTCGTAATCTTTGCGGGACCAGCGGTCGCCGTAAGCGGCCTGTTCCACGATAACCGCTTCGTCGATGTCGGCCGGTTGCATCGGATCGATAAAAAAGGGGAGGATCATTTTAATGTCTAGGATATAGGGGGGCTGGGGTTTTAAGGAGAAGAGGCATAAATTGGAACCAGGGCGTCGGGATCATCCTGTTCCCCCTGTTCGAGACGCTCGACGGCGATTTCGGCCAGATAGCCGGCCCGGCGCAGACGAGCCGCCGCCGGAACGATAAGGGCATGGCTGTTTTGTCGTAGAATTTGGGCCGCGTCCGGGCCGATTTCACCGATGCACAGGGCCGGGCTGTCGATCTGCTCGGCCAATTTGTCGGCGGTGGTGATGTGGGCCTCAGTGGTGGCCTGCCAGCCCGCCTCCTCGACCTGGCGGTAGCAGGCGGCCAAAATACGGCCCCGGCCCGCCTCGGCGATGGCCCACACGGGGAGCGCCTGCTCACGGAAGGGGTAAGCCA
>CAZWZZ010000645.1:0-4289 GCA_964638395.1 uncultured Caldilineaceae bacterium | reverse complement strand
GCCGGGCTGACGGTGAAGTTGAACGTAACGGTGTACAGGCGCAGTTCAGGCTGGTAGTGGCAAACGCTTGTCGTTTGGTCGAAGACGCAGTTGGTGTGGGGGGCCGGCTGCCAGCCGACGGTCAGCAGGCCGGAGTCGCTGCCCTTGTTGAAGGCATAGGTCGTTTCCGTGGGGCCATAGGCGACGAAGGTGGAATCTTCGACCCAACCCTGCGCTTCGACCTCTTGCTGGAAGGCGTCGATGATGGTGGTGAAGGCCCTGGCCTCGGTTGGCTGGCCCAACACACTCAGGCGGCAATCCACGCCGTCCAGGTCCAGGTCGCTGTCGTGAAAGGGGGTGGCGGTGCGGGTCACTTCCCGCTCGAAAATCTCGGTGGCGGCGCTCCGCAGCGAGTCGCAGGTGGCCACGGACACCAAGAGCGGTTCCGTGGTATAGCTGGCGGGGATAATCTCCAGATGGTCGATGACCTCCGCCGGTAACGTTTCAATGGTTTGCCAATCCACCTCAGCTGTATCAGCCGGATAGCTGTGCAACGTCAAATCGGGCGTTGTTTCCGCCGGTTCCGTCGCCGGAGCGATCTCTTCGCTGGCATCGACAGGGGTGGAGGCGGTCGCAATGTGCAGATCGACGTAGGTAAAGATGATGAGGTTGAACAGGGTGAATAGGGCGAGCAAGCCGTAAGTTTTCATAATTTCGATCCCCTCGAATTAAATTGAATATGGCTACCTAAAAATGAAATCGGGTGTATGATACTTTTAGGACAGATTTCAGGTCGATTGGAAAATTGGAAGGTTGGAAGGTTGAACGATCGGAAGGTTGAACAATCGGAAGGCTGGTCCCTGGCTCATTCAATCTTCCACGCTTCCAACCTTCCATTGTTCGTTGACGATAGAGGATGACTCAAAATTTGTCCCAAACTGAAATTTTTCACTGAAATTTTTCTATGATGCCTATAACTATCAGGATACCACGTCCGGGCCGGGTTAACATCGGCGTATGGGTGGATTGTCGGCTAACACAAAAGGCCCCCTTTGGACGGCCCCGGTATTGGCCAAATGGCGGAGGGGGTCTACGTCATTTGGCGTAGGCAGGACGTAGGTTGTTCCAAATTCTTAATGTAAAATCCGTCAGGCTGCAAATGCAATCTTGTAGAGTACTGATATTTCAACTCTACCAGTTTCGTAGTATAATACCACCCATAGATACGATAGGAGGTTTCAGTGAGTACTCAAACCATTGACCGGTCAAAGCAAACCCTTCAATCAGCGCCAGCCGTGAAGCTGCCCCCGCTCAACTCCGGCGACCGTCTCTCGCGGGCGGAGTTCGAGCGACGCTATCGAGCGAACCCAGACATTCAAGCTGAACTTATCGAAGGAGTCGTTTACGTGTCATCACCTATTCATGCTAAAAATCATGCAGACCCCCATTTTACTATTATTGGTTGGTTGGCAGCATATTGTGCTGCCATACCGGATGTGATCGGTAGTGACAATGCCACGCTGCGCCTTGATCTTGAAAACGAACTCCAACCCGATGTTTTACTTCGCCTCAAACCGGAAGTCGGAGGACAGGTGCAAATGACTGATGATGATTATCTGGAAGGCGTCCCAGAATTGATCGTTGAGGTTTCGGCCAGCAGTGCCAGTTATGATCTGCACGATAAACGCCGGGCCTATGCCCGTAACGGCGTACCGGAATATCTGGTACTGCTGGCCTATGAACAGGAAGTTCAATGGTTTGTGTTGCGGGAAGACGGGTATGAATTATTGGAGCCTGACGCGAACGGCATCCTCCGTAGCGAGATTTTCCCCGGCCTCTGGCTGCAGCCGGCCGCGCTCTGGGCGGGCGATTTGGCAGCCTTACTGACGACACTTCAACAAGGTTTGACCTCACCAGAACAGGCTGCTTTTGTCAAGCTGTTGGCAAGCAGGCGGCAAGAAAAACGGGATGGTTAAAAACCCCAGGAAGTTAGCTTGACACTTAGCTCACAGAGTCCGTAAAACGTAAGCCCGTAAAACGTAAAAATTTGGCGATATAGCGGCCATTACGCTTTACATTTTTCGTTTTACGGGCGATCAGATATCAATCTAACTTATTAAAGCCTACGCATACGCCAAACTATCCCGCACGCTAATCCGCGTCGCGCTGCGGGCGGGCAGGACCGAAGCCAGGATGGAGATGACCAGAATCATCACCAGCCAGGCGATGACGCCGCCGTAGCTGTATTGGTAATCGAGATTGGCGTTGAACATGGCCTGCCCCAGCAGTTGAGCCATCCGGCCGGCCAGGACAAAAGAGAGCGGAACCGCCACCAGCCAGCTAAAGAGGCCCTGAAGCGTCCCCTCCATGACCATCATGCCCAGTATCGTCCCGGAGCGAGCGCCGATGGCCCGCATGACCCCAATTTCGCGGGTGCGCTCGACCACGGCGATGGAGAGGGACCCCATCAAGCCGATGCCCCCGACGAGAGCGACGATGACGGCCAGGGCCAGCAGCATCGTCGTGGTGATGCTGAATTGGTTATCGGCCTCGACCCGCTCTTCGTGGTTGGTGCGGTTGAAGAGGATGTCCATATTGCGGGCGGTGTAGCGGTCGGTCAACTCGGTGCGGATGGCGGCGGTATAGGCCGGGTGGTGATGGTCGGTGCGGACCCGCAGCAGGCTGCCTTCGTTGTGCTTTTTGGTGGCCTGGTAGACCGCCTCCGCCGGGGCGTAGATGGTGTCGGTGCTAAAGCCGCCGCCAAAAATGACCCGGTAGAAGCCGATCACTTGCCATTCATCATCCCCCAATTCGCCCAGGTCGAGCGTAATGGTATCGCCCAGATAAATATCATTATCCTCCGCCGTCTCCTGGTTCATAACCACCACCTGCCGGTCTCCCGGCTGGAGCCAGCGTCCGGCCACCAGTAGCGGCTTGTAGAAATCGCTGCCCGCCGGGATGCCAAAAATCTCCGCGCCCAGACCGGCCTCTTTGGTCCGCTGCCCTTCCTTTAGAATGGAGGCGGATTGGGTGAACCACAGTTCGGCCTCCGTCACCCCGTTGATTTGCTTGGCCATATCAGTCGTTCGGTCCACCCGCTGGGTGTCATCAAAGACCATGAACATATCGTAGTTGCGCCGCCCAAATTCATTGTCGAGGGTGAAGGTGATGGAAGCCGAGAGGCTCATGACCAGCAGGAACATCGTCCCGGCCATAATCAGCACCAGTTGGGTCAGAATCAAGCGCCCCTTTTTGCGGAACATATTGCCCAGGGCCACGGCGTAGGGCGCAGAGAGCAGCCGTTGCCCGACCCATTCAACGGCCTGGTCGAGGCGGGAGTGGCCAAACGCGCCACCCAGTCCGTAGCTGGCTACGGCTTCCCGGACGGTGATGGCCGCCCCGCTCAAGACCGGCCACAGAGCCACAATCAGCGGCGCAGCGATAGCGGCCAGGATTTGATAGACCACCGCCCGCGTCGATATTTGAAAGACCTCGTAGTCGATGTTGAACAGGTTGAGGAACCAGCGGCTCAAGCCAAAGGCCAGATACGCGCCCAGCGGCAGAGAAATCAGCAGGGCCAGCACGCCGTAGACGAGAACGCCGGCCAGGTAGACTTTGAGGATGGTCATCGCGCTGCCGCCGATGGCTTTGATGATGCCGATTTGATGGGTTTGTTGGGTAATCAAGGCGGTCAGGGTGTTCAGCACCAGAACGACGCTGGTGAAAACGGAGATGACGGCCAACACCTGCAAGACCAGGTTCAAACCTTCGACAAACTGCCGGCCCCAATGCTCGTCCGGGTCTTGAAAAAAGGTGACGGCTACGCCGATATCCTCTTTGGCCAGCTTGTTCTTGATTTCCGAGGCGATCTCTTTGGCAAATTCCAGGCTGTAGGGCTGCACCCGGACCTTCAGTTGGCCAAACTCACCCTCTGGAATCTCGAACCGTTCCAAGCCCTGACCATCGACGAAGAAGTAGGCTTCGCCACCGAATTGGGGCGGCGGCACGAAGGGGTGGCGAATTTTGGCCGTCACCGGCAGGGCGCGGTCGGTGCCGTCCAGCTCGAAGAGAACCTCATCCCCCATTTCGATGCCGTAGAATTGGCTGGAGAGACGCTCGATGCCGATGTCATTCTTCTTGGGCCAGGCCCCCTCTTTCAGTTGCAGCAGGTCATACGTTTGCTCCTCGTAATCATCCCGCATGACCATCCGCCCCCGCTCCCACGCATCATCGGGGTGGATTTTGTAGCGGACGGTGGGATGGTTCCAAAGGTTGTGCCATATAGGAGATATTTGTGGACTGAGTTTTGA
>CAZWZZ010000644.1:0-4294 GCA_964638395.1 uncultured Caldilineaceae bacterium | reverse complement strand
TCCAAGCCCTGGCTTTTGTTGGCCACCGTTTCCACAATGGGGACATTGCCCAGGAGCTTAAACAGGGCCGTCTGGTCGATCCGAACGCCTCGGGCCCGGGCCACGTCGATGACGTTGAGGGCGATCACCAGCGGCAGGCCCAGCTCCAACAGTTGCACCGTCAGGTAGAGGTTCCGCTCCAGATTGTTGGCGTCCACCACGTTGATGACCGCATCCGGCTGCTCTTCCAACAAATAGTCGCGGGCAATGACCTCCTCCGGCGAGAAGGCGCTCAGGCTGTAGGTTCCCGGCAGATCGACCACGTGATAGGTTAGCCCCTGGTAACGGAATGTGCCCTCTTTTCGCTCCACCGTTTTACCGGGCCAGTTGCCCACGTGCTGCTGCGAGCCGGTCAGGGCGTTGAAGATGCTCGTCTTCCCGGCATTGGGGTTGCCGGCCAGGGCCAGCGTCATTCTCCCTTTCATGCTGTCCCCTTTCTATCATTAGTTGCATTATTCGTCACATCGTTCGCCACTTCGACCTCGATGCGAGCCGCGTCTTGCCGCCGCAGCGATAAATGATACCCCTTGATCGTAAACTCGACCGGGTCGCCGAGGGGGGCGACCCGCTCCACGGTAATCAGTTCCCCTCGGACCAGGCCCAGCTCCAACAACCGCCGTCGGACTGCCGCCTGGCCGCCGACCCGCACAATCCG
Organism: uncultured Caldilineaceae bacterium; assembly: GCA_964638395.1. Taxonomy (GTDB): domain Bacteria; phylum Chloroflexota; class Anaerolineae; order 4572-78; family J111; genus CAZWZZ01. Next base: position 3,600 of record CAZWZZ010000644.1, on the reverse strand, counting down.
GCCGGCTTGACCGGGATCGAGCCGGTTCAGGGGGACGACGGTGCCGTTACTTTGCTCTCTCTCTGATTGGTTCATCAACATAGCTCCTCTTTGAGTAAAAGTTGTTGCAATTTTCACAAGAGTATCTTAAAACTACCAATACCGCAATAGTTTCTTGTTAAATCCAAACTTGCCTGGGGAATACTTAAAAGGTTAAGGCTGGTAACTTTTAAGTTAACCCCGTTTAAGTTTAGCGCAATGTTTTGCATCTTGCTCCCGTTACAAGCTGTTAAAATCAGTAGACGGCAGTACCCTTCGATACAATCTCGTTCCTCGATTTACTCAGGATGCTGCCGTCTACTAAAAACGATCAAATTTTTCTTGACAGTCCCCATACTCCCCTATATGATAGGGTCATCAATAACCAATGTGTCGGAGGAAGGCCATGTATCTGACCAATTTTCGTCTCGAAAATATAAAATGCTTTGCCGATATTTCTCTCGATTTTAGGGTCAGCCGTAATGATAATGATGAAACGGCTCGTCAGCAAAACTGGAACGTCATTCTGGGCGACAATGGGGACGGTAAGACGACGGTGTTGCAGGCCATTGCCAGTTGTTTGATGGGCAGCCACACCGTCCACCGCCTGGTAAAGTATGATAATTGGCCCCGGCAGGGGGAAGGGTATGGCCGGTTGACTTTGGAGCTTGTTCGTGAAGCGGGCGATCACTATTTCGATGAAACACCAAACTTTTCGCCGCCGGATGACTCCCAGTATGCGGTTCAATATATCGTCGTTCCGCCCAGTGGTTTTGTGCCGGATGAGAAACGAGTCTATTTGTCGATTGGCAATTTTAGTAACTTACCTGAAGGTTCTACAGTAAAAACCAGGCCACATCTGGATCAAACAGAGTGGATCGATCCTACAGAAGCTAAGGATGTTTTAACCCCTGGTGATGACTCGCTATTTCAAAAAGCAACTGTTAAGCTATTTCAACTGTTAAATCGCACCCATATTTTTAGCGATAAAAAACAGAGAGGCTGGATTAGTTGCGGCTATGGCCCACTTCGACGCGCTTACGGCTCAACCACGCAGGGGACTAATATAAATGATCGCCTCCAAGAACGGTTTATGACCTTATTTATCGAAGAAGTTGCTCTCCACGACTGTGAAGACTGGATCAAAAATTTAGAGCGGTTGGCCTTGAGACGAGGCCCACATTCCTCGGATCAACAAAAATTTGAGACGGTCAAGCAAACGTTGATTGACATTTTGCCCGATATTGATGATGTGATCCTCGACGAAACCCTCCAATTTGTGCGAGAGGGGAAACACCTGAGCCTCGATCAACTGAGCCACGGCTACCGCACCATGTTTGTCCTCATCACTGACATTTTGCGCTGGTTGGAGATGCTGAATGCAAACCCGGACATCCCACTCAACGAAGCGGCCGGGGTAGTTCTCATTGATGAAGTAGATGCCCACCTCCACCCCAAATGGCAGCGCCGAATCGGCTTTGAATTGACCCGCATTTTTCCCAACATTCAATTTATCGTGACTACGCACAGCCCCTATGTAGCGATGGCCGCCGGGAAAGGTTCGTTAACGATCCTGGAAAAGGATGACGAGGCGGTAGTGGCGACGCAGCATTTGCCTCATATTCGAGATTGGCCGGTGGACCAGGTTTTAAATGACATTTTTCAGGAAAGTGTGTACAGTCAAGTCACCGCGCAAGATTTAGCGGATTATGATACCTTGCGGGAGAGACAACGGGCTGGCGTTCTAACTCCGCAAGAGCAAGAGGAATTTCATGAGCTAGAGGCTGATTTGAATGAGCGTCTGGTCAATTACGCCGACTCGCCTGAAAATCAATCTCTGCAAGCTGATCTTGAATACTTGAAACAAGTTATCCGTGAAAAACGAGCCGGTTATGCTGAGAGTTGAGCGCGGGCCTTTACCCGTTGATTTACAATCTGTCCTCGATAAATGGCAACAAGCCGTTGATACTCGAAATCCTAACCTTATTCAGCCAGACCGCACCAGGAAAATAATTGCCGACTGGCAATCGGCTATTGACCACCATCAACCTGTGGGCGGTATTCCTTGGGAAGCATTTGGTAAGATAGAAAACGAGAATAAGGCTCGATTGTTGCAAATTTTGCACGGTTCATTTTATGGGAAATGTGCTTATTGCGAAATGCGGAGTGAATTAGAGATCGACCATTACATCCCAAAATCAGCCTATCCTACAAAAATGTTTGTTTGGGACAATATGTTGCCAGCTTGTACGGCGTGTAATACCCGTTATAAGAAGGGAGCTATGCAGTGGGGGTATGATGGAAAGCCGGTCCTGCTTAATCCTTGTGTTGATGATCCGCTCTATTATCTGGACATCATTCAAATGACTACAGATCAACATCGGGTGGGAGATATACAACCACAAAATAATTTGTCAGGCTTCGAACACGAAAGAGCAACCTACACTATCAACAAACTCGGTTTGAAGAGACGAGAATCACTTCAAGAAAATCGGGCTGATGTCATCGAAATGTTTCTTGCTCTTTATAAGTATTTGGAAGTTTTAGAAGACCCTGATTTTCCTCTCAAAGCATCAGGGAACTCTATTCGAGAACAGTTCGCTCGAATTCTTCACCCTAAAAAGCCTTACCTGGCGGCCATTCGGCAATGTTTTCACCAAAAGCCGGAAGTTAAAGCCTACCTCCTCGAACAAATACCCGACCTTGAACCCCTCATCACCCAATGGGCCTTGCCCTTGACCCGCTACGATTGATCGGGCCAGGCAGTCTCATTCATCAAACGTTGCAAACCAAAAAGAGCCGGTCAAGATCACTTGACCGGCTCTTTCTTAAACCCTGCGGGTGTTTTTGTTGTTTAGCTGGCCGGGGCGACGGTGGTGGTGTCATCCAGGTTGCTGTTGGGGGTCCAGCTTTGGCAGCCGTCCAGCCCGAAGTTGCCGCCCAGGATGGCCAGGTCTTTGATGTTGACTTTGCCATCGGCGTTGATGTCGGCGCGGGCATCCATCCCGGTGTCGGTCGTCTGGCCGAAGTTGCTGCCGATCAGGGTGGCGTCGTTGATCTTGATCGCGCCGCTGTCGTCGGTGTCGCCGCCGACCAGAACCCCGGCTGTCAGGTTGATGGTTTGGCCGTCGCCGAGGGTGATCGCGGCGCAACTGGGCAGGTAGCCGGGGGCGTCAGCCTGGATGTTGTAGGTTCCGCCGCTCAGGTCGTTGATCTGGAAGCCGCTGTTGCTGTCGGTCTGAACCGGGCTGCTGTCGAAGCCGACGGTCACAATCTCGATCCCGGTGTGGTCAGGGCGGCCCTGGTAAGCGATGGCGCCGGTAATCAGGCCGGTCGTGGTCACGACTTCTTGGGCCGTCACGTCGGCGTCAGGGGTTGTAGTCGGTTCCGGGGTCGGCTCTTGGGTCGGCTCCTCAGTCACGTCTTCGGCAACCTCGACCGTCGGCTCCGGGGTTGGCTCTTGGGTCGGCTCCTCGGTCACATCTTCGGCAACCTCAACCGTCGGTTCCGGGGTCACTTCAACCGTCGGCTCAACGGTCGGGGTGGCCGTCACCACGTCGGTCGGTTCAACGGTCGGGGTAA
>CAZWZZ010000643.1:0-4294 GCA_964638395.1 uncultured Caldilineaceae bacterium | reverse complement strand
CAGGTCAACCGGGGCAGCACCTTTAGCTTCTGCCTGCCGACGGTGGCCGGCAACGGAAACCATAATCACAGGCCATCGCCAGAAAATTAAGTAACGGGGCCCAGACCTTCGTCGCCTCCGGCCAACAATAGTAACCCATCTCATCCAGGAACAACAAGAGCTTTAGGGTCTGGCTCCAAAATGGGAACGGCTGCTTTCGGGCTGTGCCCTTTGACTCGGTCTCTCCTTCGTGCTACACTAGCCGCCGTTTGCTACAAGCTATTCAGGAGAGACAGACATCTATGCCAACCGTTGCTTTTCAAGGGGTCAAAGGCGCGTATTCCCAGAGCGCCATCATTCAATTTTTTGGGCCGGATACCCCCATCCTGCCCTGTAAATCGCTCGAAGGCATCTTCCGGGCCGTTGAAGAAGGGCGGGCCGATTTGGGGCTGCTGCCCGTGGAAAATGCTTTGACCGGCTCCATTCCCCGCGTTTACGAACTGTTGATGGAGCGGGATTTACGCATCCGGGCCGAGGTCATCCTCCGTATCCGCAACACGCTGATGGCTGCGCCGGGGGTCAAGCTGGCCGACCTGAAACGGGTGCGCTCCACCATCCACGCCCTCGATCAATGTGAAAAGTTTATTACCCAACACAACCTCCAACGCCTGGCCTCCTTCGACACGGCCAGCAGCGCCCGCGACCTGGCGGCTAACCCGGAGCCGGATTTGGGTATCATCGCCAGCCGCCTGGCCGCCGACATCTATAAATTGGAGGTGTTGGAGGAGGCCATCGAGGATGTCAGCTTCAACTACACCCGCTTCTTTGTTTTGGGCAATGAGGACCCGCCCCGCGCCCAGCGGAGCAAAACCTCGCTCATTTTCAGCGCCCGCCACCTGCCCGGCTCCCTCTACAAATGTCTGGGCGAGTTCGCCGAACGGAACATCAACCTGACCAAAATCGAGTCCCGTCCCCGCCGTAACCGGCCCTGGCAATATCTCTTTTTCCTCGATTTCGAGGGACATTGGCAAGACTCCGTGGCCGAGGCCGCGCTGCTGGGGCTGTTGCGTCAGGCCGGTCTGGTCAAGATGCTCGGCTCCTATCCGATGGCCACCACCCCCCAGCCGGAGGATAACGGCGGCCAAGAATTACTGGTCAATGCTGAAGGACGCCCCGGCCAATGATTATCATTATGCACCCCGATGCCACCCCCTTTGAAATCGACAACGTCGTGGCTGCCGTGGAGAATAAAGGCTGGCAAACCCATCTGTCCCACGACTCCGGGGCCACCGTCATCGGCTTGCAAGGAAACGGCCAGACCCTCGACCCCTTCCACATCGGCCAGATGCCGAGCGTGCGGGACATTTTGCCCATCACCCAGAAATTCAAACTGGGCAGCCGGGCCTTCCGTCCCGAAGATACCACTTTTACTGTTGGTCAGGTGACTATCGGCGGGAAGCGGCTGGCGGTGATGGCCGGGCCGTGTAGCGTTGAAAATCGCGCCCAAATTTTGGAGACGGCCCACGCGGCCAAAGAGGCCGGGGCTACCTTTCTGCGGGGCGGAGCCTTCAAACCGCGCACCTCCCCCTACAGCTTTCAGGGGATGGCCGAAGAGGGGCTGGAACTCCTGGCCGAGGCCCGCGAAGCCACCGGTCTGCCCATCGTCACCGAGGTGATGTCCCCCACGAAAGTGGCCATTGTCTCCGTTTATGCCGATGTGCTGCAAATCGGCGCTCGCAATATGCAAAATTACGATCTGCTCAACGCCGTCGGTCGGGCGCACAAACCGGTCTTGCTCAAGCGGGGCATGTCGGCCACCATCCAGGATTTGTTGATGGCCGCCGAATATATTTTGGCCCACGGCAACAGCCGGGTTATGCTCTGTGAACGGGGCATCCGCACCTTCGACAATAAATTCACCCGCAACACCTTCGATGTCAACGCCCTCCCTCTGCTCAAGGAGTTGACCCACCTGCCGGTCATCGCCGACCCCAGCCACGCCATCGGCGTCCGTCGCCACGTGCCCGCCGTGACCCTGGCCGGGATTGCCGCCGGAGCCGATGGTCTCATCATCGAAATTCACCCCGATCCCGACCACGCCATCTCCGACGGCGACCAATCGTTGACGCTGGATCAATTCAAGGCGTTGATGCCCCGCATCAAAGCGATGGCCGAAGCCGTGGGCCGAACCGTGTAAGCGGGTTTTACAACCCCCGTACTGGCACATCGCTAAGGCGGACGTGGTCCTGCTGGAACCGGCCGGCCTCATCCAAAATCTGGAGGCGCTGGCCGGTGTCAGCCTCGTAGAAACCGACCAGAATATCGTAGCCACCGGGCGGCAGGTCGGGGGGCAGCAGAAAGGCGTGGGAGTCGATGATCTTCTCGCCGGGCTGCCAAGAGCTGGTGGCATAGAAGCCTTCCTGGGGCTGGCTATCCTGTTGGGCGACTACATTGTTGTCGCTATCAACGACCTGGACAAAAACGGTAAAATCGAACTGGATCGGTGCATCGGCTCGCCAGAAGAGGGTCAAATCGAGCGGTTTGCCGGGGGCCAGAGGACTGTTCAAATGGTAGCCGGTCAGCGTGATTTGGCGGTTGAAATCGACGGCGAGGGGCTGGATGGCGCTGGTGGGGATAAAATCGGGCTGCACTTTGACCCCCTCCGGGCGGCTAAAGAGCAGCAGGGGTTCGCCAAACTCTCGAAACTTGAAGTAGCGGCGGGGGACGTAGGTCGTCTGGAACCAGGCGGCGCTCTGTACCTCCGGCAGCCAGGAAAAGCCAAGCAGGATCATATCCGGCTGGTAGTGACGGATGGCGTAGCCGAAATCACCCTGAGCAATAAAAGGGGCCACATCCGGCTGGGCCAGGCCGACGATGTCGATGATGGGCCGCCCGGACCAGTAGCCGAGGTGGCCGATGTCGATGGTGGCCAGATTAGCCGAGGCGTTGGTATGGGCGGCCAGCCAGCGGGCCGTATCAGGGTAGACCGTGGCTTTCCAGTCGGGGTGGGTGGCGATGATGGCCGCCGAGGCCGGATAGAAGGCCGTCCCCACCAGCAGGGCCACCAGCCCGGCCACCAGGCCGCTTTTCAAGCCGTGGGCGAGAGAGGCCGGCAGGGATACCCAGTAGCCCGTAGCCCCACCTTTCGATACGACCTCGTGCCTCGGTCTACTCAAGCTGCGTCCTGAGCTTGTCGAAGGGGTGCTGCGGCCTACTGATACCAGGCGTTCCAGCCCGACCACCAGTCCGGTCGCCGTGAGGTGGATACCCCGCCCGGTCAGCAACGCCACACCCGGCATCAAAGCGGCGTAATACCACTCCGTAGCCGGGACGTTGAGGAAGACAAAGGCGGCCACGTAGAGGACATCCCGACCGACCAGAATGAGCCAGGGCCGTTCCCGCCAGAGAGCCGCCCCCAGCCCGACGCTCCAGAAAAGCGGAACCAGATAGAAGGCCGCATACCCCGCCTCGACGAGCCATTCCTGCCAATAAAAAGCCAGTCCATCCAGAAAGTTGGCCCCCAGCCAGTCGAACTGCCCCTGAGCCACTTTCGCCCCCAGCGTAGCCGGTAAGGGATCGCCGTAGTACAGCCAGGCAAAAGCATACCACAGGGCCGGCATGGTGATAGCGGGAAGAATCAGCCGCCAACGTAACCGCCGGTGGGCGATCAGGTCGTAGGTCAGCAGGCTGGCTCCCAACAGCGCCCCATCGCCCCGGACCATCGCCGTCAGGCCGACAAAAAGGCCGGTCAGCCCCGGCTGCTGGCGGAGGTAGGCCCAAAAGGCGGCCAGGATGAGGGTGGCGTAGAGGTAGCTTTCCATACTAAAGGCCAGGATGAGCAGCGGGGCCGGGATCAACAGCAGCGCCCCGGCCAGACCGGTCAACCGTCCGGCCAGACGCCGCCCGCTGTCGTAGGCCAGCACGGGCATGAGCGTGGCCAGGAGCAGGTTGAGGGGCAGGGCCGCTTGGCGGGCCGAGCCGAAGAGCCAGGTTCCTCCGGCCAGCAGCAGGGCATACAGGGGCGTGGTCGTGACCTGCACCCGCTCGCCGGGGTTGTAGACGAAGCCCCGGCCATAGGCCAGATTTTCGGCGACGCGGAAGGTGATGAGGGCGTCGTCATACAGGATGACGCTGGCCCACCAGCCGGCGGCCAGACCCAGTCCGGCCAGCAGCAACATCAGCCCGGCCTCGACCGGCTCGATTTTGGGCCACAATTTTTTTAAGCCAAACAACGTTACATAATCCTCAGCAGGTCTCAAAGTATGAGGGGGGATTATACGCCGTTTCAGGGCAGAGGCAAGGCCAATGCCTACGC
>CAZWZZ010000642.1:0-4298 GCA_964638395.1 uncultured Caldilineaceae bacterium | reverse complement strand
ATTTTTCGGGGGCGTATATCTGAGTTACGCTGAAAGGCAACACAGCCGTCACGCCAACCGTTAAATCAACCCGGATGCCAAGTCCGAAGTAGTTTGGGAGATATTGGGCCGAGCGCATTACGCCCTCGCTAAGACAGACGGATGATAAAAATTTTAATTTGCATAATCACTGCTTTTGACATAAAATAAAGTAGACATAAGATGGGACGGATTCTCTCGATTGCTTGCGAAAGAAGGAGCCAGCGATGTACGATGATGAAAGAGAAGAAGAAAGTGGTGGTCGGCTATTTGTCATTTTAGCGATTGGGCTGATTGGCCTGCTTGTGTTGGGCCTGCTGGGGATCGGCGGGGTGTTTGTCATCCGCCAGAATATCGACGAGCAGACGGCGGCCTCCCGGCCCACACCCAATATTCCGGTGCGTTTGCCGGACCCGACCCAAACCCTCACCCCCTCGCCGGCACCGAGCGATACGCCGGCTCCCACACCAACCAATACACCGGTGGTCGGGGCTGAGGCAGCCGCCGCCAGTGGCGAGGAGGGGGACGCCGACCAGAGTGAGCGGCGGGAAAGCGTTCGGGAGACGGCCCAGGAGGAACAGCGGGCTGCTCAGGAAACCGAGGGGCAAGGCGCAGCCGCTACAGCCACCCCCACGCGAACGCCTGTGCCTCAAGCGGAAACGGCCGGTGTGTCAGAGGGGACAGCCGAGGTTCCCAACACCGGACTGGGGGCCATAGAAAGTGTTTTGATTGCTATCGGCTTGATCGCCGTTTTCATTGTGGCCCGCCGGTTGCGGCTGGCTTCATAAAACAAAACGCCATCGAGTGACGAAGGGCAGATTTTCACGCGAAAATCTGCCCTTTTTTGATTTGGAACTCGTGCCGTTGCGTTAAATTAATCAGCGGCGGAGCGGCGCAGCACAAAAAATCCGGCAATCAAGGCCAGCGCGAGACCGATCAGCAGGCCGATCAGCAGGAAGCGCCGGTCGGGACCAGCCTCGAACGACTGCGAGGGCGCGACCGGGGTGTCTGGTTGGCTGAACATCCCCGGCTCGACCAATTTACCCGGTTCGGGGAGATCTTCAACGGAGGTCTCGATCCATTTCTCCCCCTCGTCGATGAGCATGACCGGAATATCCTCTTTGATCGGATATTTGTGACCACAGTCCGCTTCTTGACAGACGAGCCACTCGCCACGAACCAATTCCAGGCGACCCGGATCATCGCCCGGTTTGCGGGTGGGACCGCTAACGCAGTAGGGACAGCGTAAAATTTCCAATAAATCTTGTGCAACAGCCATTGATAATGTCTCCTTAAATAAATTTTGAGTGACTGCTCAGGTATGTCATTTCGAGGCTGAAAGCCGAGAAATCTCCCCAGATGGCCGGTGGCAAACAGCGGTTTGGGTCGATTTCCCCACCTTCGGCTACGAAATGGCATGGTAGCTGAGTAGTTACGTTTCGGCAATTGGGGCTAAATGCGCCCCGGCCAATCTGATTAAATCTTGGGTCGCCAGTTCCAACCCGGCCAGCGGGTCGCCGCTACTAATGTTGACTTTGGCACAGCGGGCGATGGCCTCGTCAAAAATGACCGGAACCTCGGCGGGCAGGCAGAGGGGAGCCACCGCGCCTTGAACATAGCCGGTCACCGTTTCTATTTCTTCGGCTGAGGCAAACGTCAGCCGTTTCCAGCCATCCAGATGGGCGCGGACCGCCTTGGGATCAAGGCGGGTATCGCCGGTCACACAAGCCATCACATAGCGCCCTGCCTTTCTCTCACGCAGTAGAATCGATTTGACCATCTCCTCTTTGACGACGCCCCGCTGCGCTGCTGCCGCCTCGACCGTGAAGACCGGTTCGGTGTGGGGCAGGAGGCGGTAGGAAATATCGTGCGTGTCGAGCAGGCGGATGATTTTGGTGCGGATCATCCGTCGCCCCCGACCGGTTTGGGCCAGGCCGGATCGAGAAACTGTTGAATCTCGAGCAAATAGCCGTTGGGGTCGCGGACAAAACAGTGGTAAATATTGTAGTCGGGGTTCAGGGTCGGTTTTTTTTCAAAGAAAACGCCCTGCCGGCTGAGATACTGATACCAGGCATCGACGGCCTGGGTGGCCAGCGTAAAAATAATTCCTCGCGGCTGGGCCGGGGCCTCCGCTCGTTCACAGAAGCCTAAAAAGCCGTCGGCGCTGATGCGGTAGATGCGACAACTGCCCTGATCCAGGATCAAGGCCAGGCCCATAACCTCTTCATAGAAGTGGGCCGTCCGGGCCAGATCACGAGTATAGAGAAACGTTACTTGTTGGTCGATAGGTGGATGAGCCATACCATACGCTCCTAAAAAATGAACCTCTTTTATACAGTTTTGCCATCCATCTGTCAAAATGAGCCGATAGTAATGATGGTTGACTACCCACCCACCCCAAAATGTGGTACACTTTTAGATAGCAATTATTTTAATCTGTTGAGCAAATGTATGATCGACTCCGCCCCGGAATTTAATCAACTCCTAAATGCCAGACAGGTCGAGGATCTCCTGAAATCTGTCATCAAGATTGCGCCGTATCTTTTCCTTATTGTCGATATGGAGGACAATGTTTTAGCGCAAGCCATCCCGGCGGACATTCCGGCTGATCTTCTGGATGAGCTTTACAAAAGCATCAAGGTTGATACGTTAGCCAATGAGGTGAAAGGCCGGCCCTACACCGAAATTCGGATGCCGATTGACGCCCGGGGCCATCTGGTCGGTTATATCATCGGTATATCATTCAATCAGGCGGAGCGAGACAGCCACACCCTGTCATTGATAACCCAGATTATCAGCCAGGTTTTGACGGAGCAGGCGGATAAAGAGTATGAGTTAAACAGCCTGTCTCTGGAATTACTCAGCCGTTATGAAGAAATCACCCTGCTTTACGAACTGGGCCAGTCGTTGGGGTCGGTGTTCGACGTGCCGACGATTTGTAACATCGCGCTGCAAATGGCGCTTCAAGTGATCCCGGCCAAAAATGCCTACATCGCCCTGATCGATGAAAAAAGTGAGTATCTGGAGGTGGTGGCTTCTCAGGGAGACAGGGGCTTTATCGGCTGGCGCGTACCGATGGGCCAGGGCATCAGCGGCTACGTGGCGGCCAGTGGCAAACAGATTTTGCTGGATGCCCAAGAGACCAGTCCCCTCGGTATTACTCGAAAATTACGGTCTGACCCTGTTGAACGGCTGGAGCCTCCGGAGCCTATTCTGGCCATTCCCCTGGTTTTGCCTGTCGACCACATTCCTGACCATCGCGGTATTCTGGGGGTGATGACGATGACCGGACGGCCCACCGGCAAAATGTTCACCGCCGGCGATGCTAAATTAATGACCAGTATTGCCACCCAGGTCTCGATAGCCATCCACAACAGCCAGCTCGTTCACGCCCTGCGGGAAGCGGAACGGGTGCAGCAGCAGGTCAAAATCGCGGCGGATATTCAGCAAAGCCTTCTGCCGAAGCAATCGCCTCAAGTGCCGGGTGTCGAGCTTTTTGGGCAATGTGTCTCGGCGGCCAATATGGGCGGGGATTACTACGACTTTTTTGTGGATGAGGCCGGGCGGTTGACCCTGCTGATTGCCGATGTCTCCGGTCACAGCATCGGCACGGCTTTGATGATGGCCACGGCTCGCAGTGCCTTACGCCTGGAAATCGCTTTGGGCAAACCGTTGCCTACGGTAATGGCCGATACGAACCAGACGATGTTCGCCGATTTGTCCCAGGCCGAAATGTTCATCAGCGCCTTTTGTGCCCGCTACGACCCACGAACCCGCACACTGACCTTTGTCAACGCCGGACACAATCCCCCGTTGCTGCGACGTGGTCAGAATGGCGAAGTGCTGGAATTGGATACGGACGGGTTGATTTTTGGGGTACTCGACGAAACCGACTATGAGGAGCAGTCAGTTGTGCTTGATCCTGGCGATATTTTGACACTGTATACCGATGGGGCCATCGAGGCCCGCAACGGAAACGGCACCCAGTATGGCGAAGACCGTCTGCGCCGCCTGCTTTCCCGCTACAGTAGCCTCCGCCCCTCCGAAATTACCCGCTGTATCTATGAGTCGATCTACCAGTATACCGGCCCCTCTCCCCAACAGGATGACATCACCTTGCTACTTTTGAAGATTTGTCCAGAAAACCCATAGGGATCATTATCCAACTATTCGTAAAGCGTAAAACGGAAAACGTAACGCGCCCGGTAGTTTCTACCGACCTATGTGGGAAAAAGATCAGCAATTTCTACCCTTCACAAATTTGCAAGGATGGCCTATAC
>CAZWZZ010000641.1:0-4298 GCA_964638395.1 uncultured Caldilineaceae bacterium | reverse complement strand
AAAGACGGCTGAAGCCGTTACTACGAACCTGATAAGACTTTGTTTACGCTGTAGTTAATCCGGTACATAGCCAATCTACGGGGCGGCTACATTGGCGTGGTTATTCTTGTCCCCCTGTTTCCGCTTTTTGGTGACGATCAGAGCCGACTCCAGCACCTCTTCCATATTTTCGGCCAGAATGACGTTGACATCCCGCTTGACCTTGCGGGGAATATCGACCAAATCCTTTTTATTCTTGGCCGGAATAATGACGGTGGTAATTCCGGCCCGGTGAGCAGCCAAAATCTTTTCTTTCAGCCCCCCAATCGGCAAAACACGGCCCCGCAGCGTAATCTCGCCGGTCATCGCCACATCGCGGCGTACCTTTGCTTTGGCAAAAGCGGAGACCAAGGCCGTAGCCATCGTCACCCCGGCGCTTGGCCCATCTTTGGGCACAGCGCCCTCCGGAACGTGGAGGTGAATATCCGTCTTTTCAAACGAGTCATTCTTGATCTTATAATCTTTGGCGTGGGAGCGGGTGAAGGAAAGCGCGGCCTGGATCGACTCCTGCATAATATCACCCAACTGGCCGGTCAGGGTCAGCTGCCCCTTACCCGGCATCAGCGTCACCTCGATGGGCATAATGTCGCCCCCCGCTTCGGTGTAGGCAATGCCGGTGGCCACCCCGATTTCATCATCCTTTTCAGCGATCTGTTCGGTGAAGCGGGCCGGGCCTAAATATTTGGCCAACGATTGGCGAGTCACCGTCCGGGGAATCTTTTTGCCCTCGGCCAGCCGGCGCGTCAATTTCCGGCAGATACGGCCAATCTCCCGCTCCAGGTTCCGCACGCCCGCTTCGTAGGTATATTGCCGGATGATGGCCCTGATTGCGCTTTCAGCAAATTTAAGGGGCACATCATCCAAACCATGCTCCTCGATCTGGCGCGGAATGAGAAATTGGCGGCTGATGGCTACTTTTTCTTCCTCGATGTAGCCGGAAAACTCGATGATTTCCATCCGATCCAGCAAGGGGGGTGGAATGGTATGCAGCACATTGGCCGTCGTGATGAAGAACGCTTTGGATAAATCGTAAGTAACCTCCAGATAATGATCGGAAAAGCTATCGTTTTGTTCAGGATCAAGCGCTTCGAGCAGCGCCGCGCTGGGGTCACCCCGAAAATCGGCCCCCACTTTGTCGATTTCGTCGAGCATAAAGACCGGATTGATGGTGCTGACCCGGCGCATACTCTGGAGGATACGGCCCGGCATGGCTCCAATGTAGGTCCGGCGGTGGCCCCGAATTTCGGCTTCGTCGTGTATACCGCCCAGGCTGATGCGGATAAACTCCCGCCCCAGAGCATCAGCAATCGAACGGCCCAGCGAGGTCTTACCCGTTCCCGGTGGGCCGACGAAGCAAATGATCGGGCTACGCATTTTGTCCCCGGCCCGTTGGCGCACGGCGATATGCTCCAGGATGCGTTCTTTAGCCTTGGGGATGCCAAAATGGTTGCTATCTAACACTTTGGCCACTTCTTGGATGTCGCTGTTGTCCTGGCTCTCTTCCGTCCAGGGCAGGTCGATCAACCAGTCGAGGTAAGTGCGGATGATACCCACTTCCGGGGCGGCCATCGGCATCGAAGCCAGGCGGCTCAACTCTTTGTTGGCTTTGGCCTGAACCTCTTCCGGCAGGTCGGTCTCCTCTAGCTTATCCCGCAGCTCGTTGATTTCGGCCAGTTGTGTATCCAGCTCCCCCAGCTCGCCCTGGATGACCCGCATCTGCTCCCGCAGGAAATATTCCCGTTGGCCTTTATCAACTTCCTGCTGCACCTGGCTCTGGATGCGATTTTCCAGCTCTAACACATCCAACTCTTGGGCCAAGATGATACTCAGGCGCTGCAAGCGGGTAATGGCATCGGCGGTATCCAAGACCTGCTGGCGCAAATCGACATCCAGGTCCATCACCGAAACGATCATATCGGCCAGCCAGCCCGGCTCGTCGATGTTCAGGGCGGCTACGTAGGCATCATCGGGAATGTTGCGGTTGAGCTGGACGCACTTTTCAAAGAGCGCCAGGACAGCCCGCATCAACGCCTCGGACGAGGGCGCTCGCTCGCTCGTTTCCCGCAGACGGCGGACTCTGGCCTTCAAGAAGGGTGTCTCCTGACTAAAGCCAAGAATTTCAACCCGGTTCTGGCCTTGCGCCAAGACATTCATGCCCCCATCGGGCATACGTAACACGCGGCCAATCGTCACTTCCGTACCGACGGTATACAGCTCGTCCGGGGTTGGCTCTTCGATATCGGCGTTGCGTTGCGTGACGACAACGACCTGGCTGTTCTCAGTCAAAGCCTCTTCCAGAGCCATCATCGAGGCATCTCGCCCAACAAATAAAGGGGTCAACATTCGGGGAAAGACGACCAGGTCCCGCACGGGAAGGAGCGGTAACTCAGTTTCTTCTTCTTCATCATCAAAATCGATGTCAAATTCTTCTAGGGGATCCATCAAAAGATATACACTCCAAAAATTTGTCTATGGTCATGGTACAACATAATACCATAAAACAAAAGTTTGCTCAATTAAGGCGATGTACGAACAGCGGTAGCTCTACACACCGTCGTGGATAGCGCAAAGCCAGTCCGTGACTGGCGTTTCCGGCCCAGAATCGCCAAGTCACGGACTTGGCTAGAGCTAAAAAAGCGGCTTTTTGGCTTGTCCACGGTTATGTGCAGTGCTACCCGAACAGCACCAAGCCGGTTTAATGGAGTTCAAGGAAAATAAAATTCCTCGTTGGCATAAATGCGGACGCCCGGCTCGGTCGTGAAGGCCGTGGCCACATAGTGACGCTCCTCGGCGGGACAGGCAGCGGCTTCCCGCCCCGGCTGAAAGTAAGTCTGCTCGGCTAAAGAGGGCTGTGCCTGATCGGTTGTCGTCTTGAAAATGAAAGTCATCTGCTGCTGCGCCCCGGCCACGACCACAGCCGCAAGCGTCAGCCCGGTCAGTGGCCAATCCACGGCCCGCGCAGCCGCTTCCCAGGGCGCCTCGCCGGGCCGGCAGACCGCGCCGGGCAGGCACCAGGGCCGGTCAGCAGTAGCCGTGGGGCGAGTCCACAGCACCTTCTGGTCGGCATTCTGGATGACCAGACGGCTATTGAGTTGCCAGGAGGGGGGCGGAATGTAGGGCGTGCCTTTCAAGCGGAGCCGCCAATTTTTGAAGCGGTAAAAGATGTTGACGAGCAGGAAATAGAGAAGGCGGGATGTCCAGCCAAATTGGTGGCGACGGAGGAAGGGGGAAGGAGCGTCGTGATTGAAGGCCGTCGTGACAACCCGGCGACGAAAGGCGGGCATCGGGCGGGGCAGGTCATCGACCGGCACAAAGCGCACCGCCACCGTCTCCGCCGAGGTCGTCGGCTGGCCGCGTCGCCAGGCGCAACGAAAGGTGAACTCCAGCGTGGCTTCCGGCCTGAGCGGCCAGAATTGGAGGCCGACCAACTCGACCGGCTCGACGACGAGGCCGGTCTCCTCGACCGTTTCCCGGACGATGCCCGCCGTGGGCAGTTCCCCGGCTTCAATCATGCCGCCCGGAATGCTCCAGGTGCGGACATCAGCCCGTTTGATACAGAGCAGATTCCCCCTGTTGTTGGTAATCATCGCCGAGGCGCTAATTTTCATCGGTCAGCGAGCCCGTTCTTTGTGGCAAATCGCCTCAAATTTTTTCAACTGGGCCATCTGGGGCGGCATAATTTTAATGAAGGGCCGGGCTTTGCGGATAAGGGTCAGGCTCTCGGCCAAAGATTGTCCTTCGCTGATGAAGTAGGCGGCGGCCATCGTCGGTGCCCGGCCCACGCCCCCAGCACAGTGGATGTAGACCTTGCCCCCGCCGCCGACAATGCGTTGGATGAAGGCCACGCCTTGATGCAGATGTTCCAGCGTCGGCGCGTTATCGTCGATGGTCGGCAAGTAGCAGTAGTCGGCCAGGGCCAGGTCGTGGGCAGCATCGTCGAACTCGATGCGTAGATTGATTCCGGCGTTGATGCCCATCGCTTCCAGCTTGCGCTTTCCGGCCGGGCCATATTGGGGACCGACAAAGATTTCGGGTGTGATTTGGCTGTATTGCATCGTCGGGACCCCGGTCAATTTCGGCATTCCCCGGCCATAGGCCCACAGCAGCGTGGTGCGTGGCCCCTGCTCCCGGAGGCGGTAGAAGAGGATGGAAACGCCCTTTTTGATAAAGGTGACGGTTTTTTTCATAAAATGTAGTGTCCTTGGGTAGCACTGCATATAACCGTGGACAAGCCAAAAAGCCGCTTTTTTAGCTCTAGC
>CAZWZZ010000640.1:0-4302 GCA_964638395.1 uncultured Caldilineaceae bacterium | reverse complement strand
GACCAGATTTAGCCCCAAATTGCCCAGATTTCCGCCTGAAATTGATGTTGGAAACCTTTAGGGTCTTGAACTGCGTGACTCATAACCTATTGCTCAGGCTTGATATTTTGATTCAGGCTAAAAAAGTTGGTCGGATCATACTTCGTTTTCAGCGCCGCGAGCCGTTGGTACTGACTGCCAAATGATTGGCGCATCATCTCATCTCCCTCTTCTTGAAAGCCGGGGAAGTTGAGGTAACGGCTACCATCGGAGAACTCCTGCATATCGGCCACAAGGTCCCGTAGCCAGGAGATATTGGCCTCGTCATCTTCGGGATCTTCCCAGTTAGATTCCGGGCTGAGCAGAAAGGCAGCCTGTCGCCCGTAAAAGGCGCTTTCGTCGGCGTTCACGCGGGGCACTGCTCCGCCGATATACCAGAGGTCAACGGTGCTGAGGACGGACGGCTGTTTACGAGCGTGCTTGACAATCCGGTCGATCACCTCATCATCCAAACGGCTCAGATTGAGCGACTTCCAGTAGTAACGCATGCCGTCGGGGTAATCTTCATCGAGGATTTTTTGGGCTTCAACATAGGGCATAATGCCGCTCATATCGACCAGCGGCTCGCCAAAGTCACGCAGAGGTTGCATCCGTTGCTGCCCCGCTTCGGCGTTTCCGGCGTACATAGCCGCAAATGCCACAAACGGTTTGTTGTGAATCTCTGCGGGGAAAAGGTCCGGCTCCGGCGGGATGATGCCGGTGAACATCAGGGAGCTGATCTCGTCAGGCGCGGTGATCGAGAAGTCACGATAGAACTGGATGGCTTTTTTCATCCGCTCCCCTTCGCCGTTGTGGAAAACAAAGGTGAAGGCCACCTCAGGCCCAACCGGATGAAGCCGATACTCAAAAGCGGTGACGATGCCAAAGTTGCCGCCGCCGCCCCGCAAACCCCACAACAGGTCAAAGTTTTCCGACTCGCTGGCAGTGACTACCTGACCGGCGGCGGTCACGACCTCGGCTGCGATGAGATTATCGCAACTCAGGCCATACTTGTTACGCAGCCAGCCATAGCCGCCCCCCAGCGTCAGGCCGGCAATGCCCGTTTGAGAGACAACCCCCATCGGGGCAGCCAGACCGTGCTGCTGGGTGGCCCGATCCAGATCCTCGATGATGGCCCCTCCGCCGGCCCGGGCTGTCCGGGCCTGGGGGTCAACCTGAACCTCCCGCATCAGTGACAGGTCGATGACCAGGCTGTCATCTCCCGTGGCCAGCCCGGCCACATTGTGACCACCGCCACGTACCGCCACCCGCATATCGTTTTCGCGGGCAAAGTTGACGGCGCTCACCACATCGGCAGTGTTGGCGCAGCGAGCAATGAGGGCCGGGTAGCGGTCGATCATACCGTTCCACACGGCGCGGACCTCATCGTAGTTGGCATCGCCGGGGCGAATCACCTGGCCCTGAAACTTGGCGGCCAACCGGTTAATCTTTTCTTCATTGATTATTTTTACTGCTCTATCTGTAGCGCTGTGTAACATTGTTACTCAATCCTTTCTTTGTGTAATCAGTAGACCGCAATCACCTGCATCGAGCCGGTTTGTAACCGGCGGTCGGAAGTTGCAAATCTCCTCCGAGCCTTGCCGTTGAGGTCTACTGATACTGGTTTATCCTGAATTTTTGTACTTTTCTGGCACAGGTGACTGTGCTATACGTGATGACCCCATCTTATCAAAGTATCGTTCACAAAACGAGAAAAGAGTATGAACTTTGCCGGATTTACCGTGAATTTTGGGTGACATTGTGGAAACAACGTTGCAGTTGAAACTGTGCGAGGCGCTGGCCCGCCGTCGCTGGCCGTCAGCCGTGACCAGCTCCACGGCCAGCAGGTTGTCCACACTCAGGCGGCCAGCATTGGCAAGCCGTAGACCGACCGCCACGGGCGGCGAATATTTTGATGGTATCAACCAAAAATTCCCCCTTGCCAAGCGGCCCGTTTTGTAGTACTATACTCCTATCCTCACCTGCTCCCCCGGCTCCGCGCCCCTTTTGGCCTCATCGTCGCTTCGGTTTCACCCCGCCCAATTTTGTGCTTCAGCCCAGGCTGACCGCCTGCCCGACCCGGCGGGCCGTTCAGTGTGGGTTTCGTCGTTAACTTGGAAACTTTGAACTTTGACGACCCCCCCCTCCCCCTGGCGGGTCCGTCAGAAAGGGATAGGCGATGTGGATTAGAGGGCCTTAACCGACCAAACGCAATCAAGCCTGACCGCGACTGTCGAACGTCGAACATCGAACATCGACACCCCCCCTCCTGCCATCGTCGGGAGCAGCGGACGCTTGTCGAAAGTTTTGACATTTGACACCCTCCCTCCCCTCATCCGGTGGGAAGGCGCAACACGCATCCTGAGTAGCGATAGCGTATCGAAGGGGCTGTCGGCGGTCGTAACAACTGCATCAGGATCAATAAATCGTCAGTTTATGATTTGTTTAAAGACAAACTGAATAGGTAGCCTATTGTCTTTTTAAAAACGTATTTTCTTTAAAGAGCCGTTGAGGGGATGAGGAGGGGGGGGCTTCAAAGTTCAAAGTTTCAAAGTTAGCCCGGTGCAACCGGTCAGGCAATGGGCAGCGGGCTACTGAAAATAGATCAAGGGGTGGGGGTACCCCTTCGATGTTCGATGTTCACGGCTTTCGGAGGAGACGGTAAGGGTTGAATTGGGGGGCTGGGGCCTTAGATTGAGCTGACCTCTCACAACGCTTGGCTCCACCGCTGCAACTGCATCTGCAATTCGGCGACCCAGGCATCGGCCGGTTCGTCAATGGGAGCGCGGTCACGCCGTCTTTGACACAGGGTTTCAGCGAGAGCCAACAGCCATTCCATCGCTAATTGATGCTTATCATCATTGTGGGCCAGTTGCAGGTCAATCCAATCCTCGAAGCTCAAAATTTTAATCTCAACCTCGTGAATCTGCTCGATTTCCTGCAAACGGTCAAGAATTTCCGCTTTCAAAACAGGGGATTGGTCAACTACAAAGCCGACCCGTTCCGTTTCTAAATGATCGTTTAGTTTCTCGTTCAGTTCCTCTAATTCATCACGTAAGTAGGGTTTGCCATATTTTGCATCCCAGGCTTCACGAATTTCTAAGCTCCCTGACCCAATCGTGACTTCAATATCCCCAATGTTGCCATGCTTTTTGTTGGCCGACCGCATTTGTGACAGCGGTTTGAGATTGCCATCCAGGAGCATATTGTCATCAAGTACTTGAAACAGGCTATGCATGGCGATTTCCAGCAACCGGGCGGAATAATCTGAGGTGTCGATGTAGCGGCGAATAAAATTTGTGATGCTTTCAATGGCTGGGCCTTTGTTGAGGATTGATTGTACCAGGCTCAACGTTTCTGCGGCCAAATCGTGGAAGCGTTCAGATTTGTTCAACAACAGGGCGATAAAATGACGCAGGGCGATATGGGGGTCTAACGCGCCATCTTCCAAAAGGTCTACAAGTTCTAACCATTCATCTCTGGCCCCCCGAATGGCGGCCTTGTATAGCTTTGTGTAGGGATAATTCTCGGCCAACGAGCGGGTCATCATGACACCATCAGCATTGGTTCGCAGAATATCATAATCTCTGAGAACCGGGGTGATGAAGGCTTTATCCAGAGAACGCATCGGCATCCCATCTTGCCAAGAAAAACGGGTGCGACTGTAACTGTTTCCGCCTTTGTGCAACCGGATACTCTGTTCGGGAACAATACACTTGATGCAGAGTTGGACAACCGTCAGCCCCACAATCGCTCGCCCAACTTCGCTGGTTACAGAGTCCACCATCGTTTTTAGCAAGTTTAAATGTTTAGCCGCCAAATCGCCCAGTTGGACATCCGGCTTTTTACATGCGTCAATCAAATCAGGTAAAAAACCGGCTTCGAGAGCCTCTCTGACGGTTCGCAGGCGGGCTTGGGCTGCTTTACTGAGTTTTGCCTTCATTTGTATTATTTTGGGACGGTGGTTCGATTTCAAATAGACTTAGCTGTTGAGCGGGCATATGAACTCCTTTATGGGTGACGCCAAGTCTATTTTAATCAAATTTGGTGATAGAACAAATGGCCGACTCGGTTAGCCCTGTGTCGCGGGTCGGGCAATGGGGAGGGGGAGGGTGTCAAATGTCAAAAATTGGGCCAAGGGGGAGGGGGGCCTTCGATGGTCGACGTTCGCTGTGTGCAGCCCAAACCACCAGCCCCGTTCACAGGGCCAGATTGGACCGGCGGCCTTCCTGAATAAATTCCAGGATTTCGATGGGGTGTAAGTCTAAATCTATGCCGGGCACG
>CAZWZZ010000639.1:1628-4304 GCA_964638395.1 uncultured Caldilineaceae bacterium | reverse complement strand
CCACTCCGTTTCGCGCTACTCAGGATGCTATCTCCTAAAATTTAGGACGCACCCCAGAGCGTCTGCGTAACCCATAAGGGTATCGTGATGACGGACGCGCTCATCTTAAATAGCCTCGAAGTGACCAACTTCCGCGCCTTTCGCCGCTTACAAATCAACCGGCTGGGCCGGGTGAATTTAATCGTCGGTAAGAACAACATCGGCAAGACCTGCCTGCTGGAAGCCCTGCGGCTGTATGCCAGCCGGGGGGCGCTCGAAACGATGCGGGAGATTTTGCGAGAGCGGAATGAGTATGCTGTCAATGCTGATGAGAAAACTATTTCATCATTGAGGTATTTGTTTCACGGTTGGGAAGATTTTGACGACTCCACAGATACAGCGATTGTTATTGGGCCAAAGAATGATACGCATCATCTTTATGTGCGTATAGCAGCTTTATATAATCCGTATTTTGATAGACTTTCGTGTCAGCAATTTGGGCCAGATTCATATATCGAAGTATTTGACGAGTTAGCTGTAAACGGATACACGAATCAAGTCCCGTTGGCGTTAGGAGTTACAATCCAAGACTCTCAAAATGCTAATAAAAATGACCAGATTTTGATATTTTTGACTAAATATAAACAACAAATGCAATTATTTAATAATGAATTGCAAGGAGTGCGAAATTTTTATCCCATTGAACCTATCCCCGCCCAATTCCTCTCCACCCACGGCCTCAGCCCGGCAGAGGTGGCCGAGCGGCTCAACGTCCAAGTTTTTGCTACCACCCATAGCTGGGACAGCGTGACAGCCTTTCAACAGGCGGCCCAGGCACACGACAGCGAGGGTTTGCTCATCAGCCTACGTCCCAAAGCGGGCCACCCCGGCGAAGTCGTCGGCACGCTTTTCGATGAAGCGGATTTGGAAGTCGTCGCCACCGAGCAGATCGAGGTCCGCTAGGGGATGACCAACGAGAATGTGTAGCCCCTCCACCCTACGCACAACGCACTACATCACCCTCTGCCTCTTTCTATTCGCCATCTACCTGCTGACCTACACCCCCCGCATCAACTCCAGCGATGGGTTGGCTATGTTCGCCACGGCGGAGAGCCTCGTCCGGCGGGGGGCGTTGGACATCGAGCAGATTCGATGGATGGGTTTGCAGCAGGGGACGTATGGCTTGGATGGGCTGCTCTACTCCCGCAAGGGCATCGGCGTGCCGTTGGGGCTGCTGCCGCTGACCGGGCTGGGACTACTGCTGCCGGGTATCGGCCCGGTCGGGACGAGCCTGTTGTTCAATGCGCTGGTCACTGCCCTGACCGGTGGGCTGCTGCTGGCCTACCTGACCGCCCTCGGCTTCCGACCCCAGACCGGCCTCATCGTCGCCCTGACCTTCGGCCTGACCACCCTGGCCTGGCCCTACGCCAAATCCCTTTTCAGCGATCCCTTTTCGGCGCTGCTGCTGCTGGCGGCGGCCTACTTTTTGCTCAAAATGAACCAAGCCGTAGAGTCGGCGAGCCAGGATTCAGAAAACATCGTCTCCGCGTCTCTGCGCCTCCGCGCCTCGACCTGGCTCTGGTCTGCTTTGGCCGGTCTCTGCCTCGGCTGGAATGTCGCCACCCGCTACGCCGAACTCCTCTTCCTACCCCTCTTCGGTCTCCTCTTCCTCTATTATCTCTACCAAAAATTCAATCGACACCACTTCCTCCGCCCCACCTCTGACGCATCACACATCAGGCATCACGTTTTACGTTTTACGTTTTACGTTTTACGCACCCACCGCCCCACCCTGACCGCCTTCCTCTCCCCCATCCTCCTGACCGGCCTGGCCCTCTTCATCTTCAACCTGACCCGCTACGGCGATCCGCTCAACACCGGCTATCTGCCCAACGAAACCTTCAGCGGCATCCTGTGGCAAGGCGTGCTGGGCCAGCTCCTCAGCCCCGGTCGGGGTTTGTTGCTCTACTGCCCGGTTTTCTTCCTGAGCTTGCTCGGCCTCAGCCCCTTCCTGCGCCGCCACCCCGCCGAGGCCCTGACCGCTCTGGGCATCATCCTCATCCACCTCCTGCTCTACGGCAAATGGTTTATGTGGCACGGCGGCTACGCCTGGGGCCCCCGCTTTATGATCCCCACCCTACCCTTCTGGGCCATCTTCCTGGCCCCCATCGTCGCCACCGCCTTCCCCCCCCAATCATCCACCCCCACCTCCTCCTCCGCCACGCCAACTCAATCCCCCGATCCCTCCATCCCCCAATCCCCCAATCCCCCAATCTCCCAATCCCCCAATCCCCCAATCTCCAATCCCCCAATCTCCCAATCCCTCCTCCGCCCCCTCTTCCTCCTCTTGGCCCTCCTCGGTCTCATCCCCCAACTGCTGACCGTCTCCATCCACTTCACCCCCTTTCTCGACTCGCTGCTCGACACCGGCCTGCCCCTCTTTGCCCCGGCCACCTTTTTCGAGTGGCAATATTCACCCCTCGTCGCCGCCTGGAGCTTCATCCGCCCGGAAACGCTCGATGTGGCCTGGGCCTGGCAGGGGGAGATCAACGGCTGGCTGGTGGGGCTGTTACTGTTGAATATCGTGGTTTGTGGGGGGGTGTTGTGGTGGGCAGCAGGCAGATGTTGTTCGAAGCCCCCCCGGCCCCCCGGAGGGGGGAGTGATGAGCCAAATTCCCCCCGGCCCCCCGGAGGGGG
>CAZWZZ010000639.1:0-1528 GCA_964638395.1 uncultured Caldilineaceae bacterium | reverse complement strand
GAGTGATGAGCCAAATTCCTCCCGGCTCCCCGGAGGAGGGAGTGATGAGCCAAATTCCTCCCGGCTCCCCGGAGGAGGGAGTGATGAGCCAAATCCCCCCCTTTGGGGGGCCAGGGGGGCTTCAAGTGGCTTACCCCTCCTCTCCACCCTCATTGCCCTGATTGCCCTGCTGACTCACGTCCACGGCCTGCCGCCGGAGCCGCTGGCCCAAACCGTGGCCAGCCTCAACCGGGCCGTTCAGCCAACCGATGCGATCATCACCAATGACCCGGCCCTGACCACCGATTTTGCCGAACTGTACGCCGGTCGAGCGCCGGTGTTGGGTCTCAACCACGGCGGCACTTTGCCCGCCGACATCGAGCAGCGGCTGCGGCAGATCATCGCCGGTCACGAGCAAGTGTGGTGGCTGCCCAACTGGCTGCCGCCCGACCAGAGCGGTGTCGAGCAACTTTTGCTGGCTGAGGGTTTCCAAGCCAGGGCCGAGACATTTGGCCAACAACGGCTGCTCCTCTTCGTCTTCCCGCCCGCGCTGGTCGAGCAGCCCTTGCCCGCCGCTACGACCTTTGCCGACGCCATCCGGCTCGAGGCCGTGGCCCTACCGCCGCAGGTCAACCGGGGCCAAGCCCTACCGGTCGAGCTAACCTGGCAGGGTTTGATCCCGCTAACCGAGGATTATCACGTTTTCCTCCATCTCATTGATGCACAGGGCCAGGTCGTGGCCCAGGCCGATGGTCAACCAGCCCATTGGACGCGCCCCACGTCAACCTGGGTGGTTGGCGAACGGATCGAGGATCGCCACGGGCTGTGGCTGCCCGCCGACCTCTCTCCCGGCCCCTATAAGCTGTTGATCGGCCTCTACCAACCGGCTGAGGGGCAGCGCCTCCGCCTGCCCGATGGAGCGGATGGGGTGGGACTGGAGATTGAGGTACGTTGATTAGTTCTCATTCCTTAACAAATTAATACCTTTGTCCTAGTTGCTATTGCGATCATATTGTGGTACAAATGTTAACGACACTAGATGTTGTACTTCGTTCTAAACCAGTTGATTTTAGTAGCCCAGAAAGGACAAAGCCCTTATGACCACACAGTTCTTGGAAATCCTGTTCACCGAAGCCCTTCGGCCCGATGATTTGGAGATCATCGAGCAGGCGTTGCCGGACCAACCCGGCGTAGCCCGCCTCAACCGGGCCATCATCGGCCAGGCCCGGCCCGATGCCCCCAACAGCGCCCCGCTCAAGTCCCAGTCGGGCGACACCATCGGGTTCGTCGCCAGCGCGGAGTTGATGTGTGAGCCATACTCGATGACTTATCGGTTGGCAGCCATGTAACGGTAGTGATTAACGTCACTGCCGTTTTTTTATTTTTGGGGATCATTGAAAATGGGGAACGCCGCCGGGCGTTCCCCATTTCTTTTGAGGCTAAAAGCTATTTAGTTTTTGAAAACGATAGGCAGGTAGACGACTGTCGTTCCGCTTAATTCTGGGATGGTCAAAATGCCCAAATCCTGGTTGTTGCCATCACCCACGGC
>CAZWZZ010000638.1:0-4315 GCA_964638395.1 uncultured Caldilineaceae bacterium | reverse complement strand
TAGGCGTGCGAAATTTTCGTATCGAATTTTTACCCGCTCATTTACATTATCTGGGTCGCCTGTTGAGCAAACGGCCCAATAACCCACTGCTGCCCATCACCGTTGCGACGGCTTCTGTCACAGCTCTGCTCCTCTTCTATCGGGGCATTATGCCCAGTACGCCACCCGCCGACACCGTTGGATTTGTGGCGGTCGGCACCATGCTTGCGCTGGGCGTATTCGAGCATCTGCTGCTGGTATTGCCCATCCGGGCAGTTTTGTGGGGCTGGGGCATCAGAAATCTACCCGAAACCGATCACCAAGAGACGATCACGCCGCCCAAGCAGCGAGCGGCGTTGCAAGCGATTCCCGAACAGGCGGGAGAAGGTTAATTGAATGATAACTCTCGAGGTGTTGGGCAACTGTCTCCAATCAAGACGCACCGGGCAGGAAAGCATCAAAAAAGCGGATAAAACTTTCAGGATTCACCGGAAACAAGGACCACTGCTTGTCGATGTCTGGCAACCCAGAATGGAGGGGCAAGTCACGCCAATTCTTTTGATCCACGGCTGGGGCGGGTCGGGCAGCTATTGGCGGGGAACCGCCCACGCTCTCTCCGAAACGGCCCGGGTCATTGTTCCCGATTTGCCCGGAACCGGCCGGTCGCAGCCGGTGGAACCGGCTCAGGATATGTTCGACCAGGTCAACGCCCTGAAATTTGTCTTGGACAGCCTCGATGTTGACAAGGTGCAGGTGGTGGGTCATTCGATGGGGGGGGCTATGTCTCTCCTGTTGGCCGATTTGATTCCTGACCGTATCGAGCGAGTCGTGTTGACCTCGACCTGTTTCTTCATGACCGAAGGACAGATGGAAGTCTACAAAGCCATTATGAATTTTATTCAGTTGTCGATGCGTATCCGCTTTGAGTGGATGGCCAATCTGCCCGGTTTGCCCCAAATAATGGCCATGCGCTATTTTTATCGCGTGCCCAGTGATAGGGCCATCTTGCGCCAGGGTTTACTGGATTACCTCCAGTTGGATTTCGACACCGCCGTGGCCTGTGCGGACAACGCCACCGACCCCCGCATTGAAGAGGCCGGGCAACGAGTTCAAGTCCCGACCTTATTGATCGCCTGTCGCCAGGATCAGATCATGCCCCTGGAAAATGTAGAATATTCGGCGGACCTGATCCCTGATTGTCGAGTGCGTTGGATCGAAGAGTGTGGTCATCTGCCGATGGTCGAAAAGCCGGGTGAATATATGGCCCTGTTGCGTGATTTTTTGGAGTTGTAAAGCATGGCGACACCTTATACGCCAGAGCAGTTAGAAAAACGAGACAAGAGCAAATGGACGCTGGTGCAGGCTATTTTGGCGCCAATCCAATTTTTGGCTTTCATCATCAGCTTCATCCTGGTCGTCCGCTACCTGCTGACCGGCGACGGGTATATGATCGCCACCATCAGCGTTCTCATCAAAATCACGCTGCTGTGGCTGATTACCATCACCGGTATGATCTGGGAAAAAGAGATTTTCGATCACTGGTTTTTAGCCCCCCAATTCTTTTGGGAGGATGTCGGCAACGCCGTGGCTATGATTTTGCACAATCTCTATTTTTTGGCCCAATGGCTCGGCTGGTCCAATCAGGCGGTGATGACCTTGATGCTGGTAGCCTACATCGCCTACCTATTTAACAGCGCCCAGTTTATCGTAAAAGGGTTGCAGGCCCGCAAGCAGCGCCACGCAAGCGCCGCCGGGCAACCCTTACCGCAAACAGAATGACGATGAGACAAACTCAAGCCGTTGTAATTTCAACACCCGGACAGGTAGGCTTACAAACGGTCAGCCTGAAACCGCCCGGTCCTGATGATCTGGTCGTGAAAACGGCCTACACCTCCATCAGCGCCGGGACAGAGCGAATGTTGCTGGCCGGGCAGATGCCCCACCCGATGCTGGCCCTGCCGGTCATCCCCGGTTATGAAACCGTGGGCCGCGTCGTTGAAGTCGGCGACAATGTCGCTTCGGAGTGGCTGGATCGTTGGGTCTATGTCGGCGGCGCTCACTGTTACGAAGGCGTCAACCCGGCCTGGGGCGGACAATCAGCCCTGATTTCGACCCCGGCCCGGCGGGTCGTTCCGCTGGATGGTGTTGACCCTCGCCAGGGGGTGCTGCTGGCTCTGGCGGCGACGGCCCTGCACGGCATCGACGTTTTGGGACCGAAACCGGGTGACCGGCTATTGGTTCTGGGGCAAGGACCGGTCGGTCAATTGGCCGCTCGATTGGCCCAAAGCCGCGAGGCGTGGGTGGCTGTGGCTGACCGCAACGGGAAACGCCTGGCCCATTCGTCCGGCCACCAGATTGTGAATGTCGAGACTGAGCCAGTGACCGAGGCTATTCAGGAACCGGTCACGGCCATCATCGAAGCGACCGGCTCAATGGACGCCCTGACCAGCGTCCTACCCTTGTTGGCCAGCGGCGGCACAATTTTGCTGCTCGGTTACTACCAGAGCTTGCAATTGCCCTATATGCCGCTCTTCCTGAAAGAGGCCCGGCTGCTGACAGCCAAAGAGTGGGCCGCCGACGATTTAACCCGCTGCCGGGATATGATCGCCGCCGGAACGCTCGATGTCTCGACCCTACTGACCCACAGGTTGCCCATCGCTGAGGTGGCTACGGCCTATGACGTGGCCCTCAACGATGCCGACTGTTTGAAATTGACTCTCGACTGGGCTGATGAACCTGATGGACCGGCCCGCAGTGACTAAGGAGACCTTATGACCGCTCGAATGTTAGCCATTTACGGCAAAGGGGGCATTGGCAAAAGTTTTGTCACCTCCAATCTAACGGCGCGTTTGGCCTTTGATGGTCATCGCGTTCTCCAGCTTGGCTGTGACCCCAAGCACGATTCGTGCAATACGATTTTTGGCGGTCACTCCCTACCCACGCTCGGCGAAGTGTGGCGCAGCCACAAAGAGGCCGACACCGAAGATAAGATGGAAGTGGGCGATATTATTTACCGCAGCCAACTGGCCCCGGATGTACCGATTTTCGGCTGTGAAATCGGCGGGCCGGATGTCGGTCGCGGTTGTGGCGGGCAAGGCATTTCCCACGGCTTCAAGGTGCTAGAGCGGTTGGGGATGAAGGAATGGCAGCTTGATTACGTGGTGATGGATTTTTTGGGCGACGTTGTCTGCGGCGGTTTCGCCACGCCGCTGGCCCGCTCCCTGGCCGAAGAGGTCATCATCGTTGTCGGCCACGACCGGCAATCGCTGTACGCCGCCAACAATATCGCCACGGCGGCCCGCTACTTCCAGTCGATGGGCGGCTCGACCCAGATTTTGGGGATGATCGTCAATCGAGACGATGGCACAGACACCGCCGATATCTTCGCCGAGGCGAGTGGCCTGCCCATTCTGGGCCGCGTCCCGCTCGACCATCAGGTTCGGGTGCTGGCCGACGCCTGCCAGTTGGCGCTGGAAATGGAAGCATTTAACAATATTTTTGGCGACTTAGCCGGACGTATTGCCCGCCGGGAGATTCCGCCCTGCACCGACTTCGAGCCGTTGAGCTATAACCAATTTTTAGAGGTATTTGGGGCCCAAGAACCGCCGGGCCGCCCGACCTCGGCCACGCAAGCCGATCTCTTTGGTCGGGGGGATGTCGGCCTGGAGTCGCTCCTGCCGGAGTTCGCCCTGACGCCGGTTCGTCAGGTACAAGCCACCGATCCCATCCAACAAAAAGTACAAGCGATGATTGAGGCGATTGGTATTCACGTAACCGGCCTGGACCGCGAGCCGGATGAAGGGATTACGGTCACATCGGGCGCGACTGAAATTCGGATCGGCGAACCGAAGGATTTGGAAAATAAGGTGGCCTTTCTGTCGGCCCTGACCCGCACCGGTCAAACTTTTTCATTGATCGATGTGCGGTATGCCGACGCGCCATCCTATCGGTAAAACAACTCCAAAGTTATTCTCATAGAGGAGGACACGATGTTTTTTCAAGAGTTACAGGCTTCAGGAATTTTACTATGTTACGTGCCGTTGGTCTTGGTCGTCGGCGGTTTCATCGCCTTCGCGATACTGACTGACAAGATTTCTACCAGCACCTATCTGCGACGGCTCGATCCCCGGCCGGAATCGGAACGGGAGGATACCCCCATCCCCGTTGACAAACCGTTAAGAGCGGTGACGCCTTCCGGGTTAGCCGTTGCCATTTTGCCCGAAAAAGAAGAGGCCCCTGTCGCCAAACGATCCGAGCCGGATGACCTGACCCGTATAGAAGGCATCGGGCCGAAGATTAAATCGGCTTTGGCGGATGCGGGCATCACCACATTCAG
>CAZWZZ010000637.1:0-4337 GCA_964638395.1 uncultured Caldilineaceae bacterium | reverse complement strand
ATACGGCTACCGCCTACTCAGGATGCGTTTGTCGCTCAACTGCGTAACTCATAATTTTAATTCGAGAAATTGGTATGGTTCATATCCCCAAGAAATCAGGTTGACAAATTCGTAAAACGTAAGGCGCAAAACGTAATGATTTTGGCAAAATAACGCCTGACGCTTCACGTTTTACGTTTTACGGGGTGACGTTGCTCAACCGGGCGGGTAAAAAAGTGTCAACCTATTCTGAACCAGCCCGTTTTTCTCACAACCAAAAAGGGCGGTACACTTGTACCGCCCTTGATGTTAACTATGAGCTAACTTAATTCTAGTAATCTTCCAGCGACGTATTAATCACATCGTCGGTGAAGAAACGATAGTCGATGACGACATCCGACTCGTTGGTGATACGAACCAGATAACGGTTTTTGGCCAAAACGCTGCCGCGCCAAATCTTTTCGCCGGTGGTCACATCCTGGTCCCGGTCCACGTATTGACCTCGACCAAAGCCGGTGATGTTGAAGCGGTTGTCCGGCGCCCAGCCACGGACTTGATCTTCTTCGTACAGCTCGAAGTTGATCTTGCGGTTGCGGTTGCCGTCATCCGGCAGGAAGACGAGCGTGAAGGCGGTTTCTACTTGCGTGCCCGGTCTCATATCCTCGCGGACAAAAGTGTACCACTCTTCTTCACCGGGGGCCAGCTTGCCGTCGTTGGTTCCCACTTCCAGCGGTTCCGGCACGGAAGGCTCTTTGCCGGGGCCGGCCGGGACACGGACAGTGACCGGGGTCGGTTCACCCAGTTCGGGGGCGTAGACATCGCCGGTGTACATGTAGTAGTCGATGCAGACATCGGAGCCGTTGCGAATTTGGGCCAGGTAGAGGTCGTTGTCATTAACCCAGCCTTGCCAGAAGCGTTCGCCGGTTTCGGGGTTGGTGTCCCGATAGACCACGCTACCGGCCCCAATGTTGTTGATCTGGGAGTTGTCGCCATCTTCGGGGCCCCAATATTTGACCGCGCCGGCTTCGAAGACGTCGAAGGTGACGTTGCGGATGCGGTTGCCGTCATCGGGGGTCATGACCATCGTCAGGGCCACCTCTTCGCGGGTGGAGCGGTCGAAGTCGGTCTGGCGGAAGCTGTACCATTCTTGCTCGCCGGGGCAGAGCAGGTCTTTGTTCAAACCAACCTTGAGCGGTTCTGCCGTCGTTGGCGCTCGACGTGGCTCATAGACAGGCGCTTCAGCCGGGGCGGTCGGTTCGCCCAATTCGGGCCGGATGATGTCCCCATCGTAGAACCAGTAGTCGATTTCACGATCTGTGCCGTTTTTGATCGCTATCAGGTACTTTTCGTTAGTGTTGACCGAGCCGTTCCAGATATATTCGGCAGTCAGATCATCCCCATCACGCGAAACAAGAGCGCCCGCGCCAAAGTTGGTCATGCCATTGCCCCGCGCATCGGCATCGCCCCGCTCCCAGAAATTCAATTCGCCGTAGGGATATAATTCAAAGTTGATTTTATGTTGGTCGTTCCCCACTGAACGGCCGGTGGTGGCAAAGAGGGATTGTTTGAAGTCTTGTCGCGATTGGTTGCCGGTGAAGTCATCAAACTTGAACTCGTACCAGTAGGTCGTGTTGGGGGCCAGGGTTCCCCGGTTCAGGCCGGGCAGTTTCGGCGCAGGGTTACCGGGGTCGGTCCCAACAGTCGGGTCGGTGATTTCTTCCGGCTGCTCTTCAGGAGTTTCTTCTTCCGGCTCCTGGGGCGGCTCGATGTCGCCCAGAGAGACGCTCTGAATATCATCATTGAAGAGGAAGTAATCGATCTCGAAGTCACTTTCGTTAGCCACTTGGACGTAGTAGGTCTGTTGGCTAGAGACCCAGCCGCTCCAGATGAACTCGCCCGTATCAGGGTTGTTGTCGCGGGAAACACCACTACCCTGGCCCAGGACGGTCATATTGCTGACATCCCCCTCGAAAAACAGGGGCAGTTGATCTTCCTCAAAAATACGGAGGGCGATGAAGTTCATAATGTTGCCCTCGTTGGGCGTGAAGATCAACGTCAGCGATTTTTCGATGTCGGCCGGGGTATTGGCATCACCTGGTGAAAATTGGAACCAATGCTGCTCCAGGGGGCCCAGCTTACCGGTATTGACCTCAACATCCAGTTGTACGGCTTCACTGGGGACCTCGCCACCGGCCCCGCCGGCCGCTAATATGGATGAGCTGGCCATCAAGGTAACGGCCACAGCAGCGATAACGGCGACGAGAACCAGAAGAGGTTTAGAAAATAGGGGAAAGAGTTTGTTTTGGTTTTTCATTAGCTTCTCCATCTCTTGACTAATGTTTCAATAAATTATTTAGTTTTATAAAATTACTGAAAGAGGCTCCCTGAGAGCCTCCACTGCCCAGACTGAGTTGACGTTCATAAACATTATAGACAGGCGATTTTTTGGTACAAATAGCCCAAATTTACTACTACCAATCTTAGGTTATGACTTTACCAATGTTTATACGCCTTCGTTGAGAAAACCTTCGCTAATTCTCGAAAAATCTAATGATGTTGTCGTAGAATTTATCCTTATTTATAGACAAGAGGTTGAGGTTGCTATCAATCAATAATGCGCTACTCGTGATTGATGCGTATTATCGAGTGCGTATCCAGAAAATCAGTTGTTAAAACAAGGGCCATCTCAAAAAACAATACTAATGATAATGAAGGCATTGGGGTAGCCCGGTCGTCATTGTCACCGGGGAGGATGGGTAACGGTCTCTGCCTTGATAAAAATGGGGCCATCAACGCCATCAAACCAGCGCCTATGAATCAGGTTGTTAATCTTTAGCCCGATAACCGCCCAACGTTGCGCCCCATCGTTGGCGACAATCTCGGCAAACTGTATTGTTCAAGACCTATAAAAAAACTATACCAGGCTTCCTGACCCACGTCAAGGTCAAATCCCTTTTATCAAATCTTTATAAAGTTGTTCCATCGGATTCGGCTTTGAGGATACCCTCCTGTATCTAGCCAGTATAAAGGGTGGTCAAATGCCTGGGAAGCGTAGAAGTTGCGGATTTTTACGGGGCTGATCTCCGTAGAAACTACGGAGTTGGGCAAGGTCATTATCAGTAGACCGCTATCCCAACCTGAGCAAACCGTCTAAATTGACCCTACCGGCGAATGGGCTACAATAGGCCGATGACCGACTCGCTGCCCATTGCCGAATTTATCAAACTGCGCCATCGTTGCCCTATCCTCGATGTGCGTACCCCGGCTGAATTTACTAAGGGGCATCTGCCCGGCGCGGTCAATGTGCCCCTCTTTAGCAACGACGAGCGGGCCGAAATCGGCACGCTCTACAAACAGGCGGGCCGGGACGCGGCCATTTTACGGGGGCTGGATTTTGTCGGTCCCAAACTGCGCTGGCTGGTCGAGCAGGTTGAGGGGCTGACTGTCCAGACCGTCCAGACCGTCCAGACCGTTCAGACCGTTCAGAAGGAGGTGGCCCTCTACTGTTGGCGGGGGGGGATGCGGAGCGGGAGTGTGGCCTGGCTGCTGGCGCTCTACGGCTACCGGACCGCCACCCTGCACGAGGGCTACAAAGCCTTCCGTCGCTACATCCTGGCTGCCTTCGACCGGCCCCAACCCCTCATTATTCTCGGCGGCCAGACCGGGGCCGGTAAAACGGAGATTTTGCACGCGCTACAGCAGCAGGGGCAGCAGGTCATCGACCTGGAAGGGCTGGCCTGTCACAAAGGCTCCGCCTTCGGCAGCTTCGGCCAGCCGCCCCAACCCCCGCAGCAGCAATTTGAGAATGAGTTGGGGCTGCACTGGCTGGCGCTCGACCCGGAGCGCCCGGTCTGGCTGGAGGATGAGAGCCGCCGCATCGGGCAGCGGACGCTTCCTCACCCCCTGTGGCAGCGGATGGTTGCCGCCCCCACCATTTTCGTCGATGTGCCCCGCCCCCTGCGCGTCGAGCGGCTGGTGGCCGAGTATGGGCCCCAAGAGCGGGCCGATCTGGCCGCCGCCATCCGCAAAATCGAGAAGCGGCTGGGCGGGCAGCAGGCCAAAGCCGCTCTAGCCGCTTTGGAGCGGGATGATCCGGCCGCCTGCTGCACCATCCTCCTGGAGCAATATTACGACAAAACCTATCGTCGCAGCCTGGCCCGCAAGCCGCCCGCCTCCGTGCGCCGCGTCGAGATTACGAGCGACGATCCCCAAGTGACGGCGACCCAGGTGTTGGACGCACTCTCCACGCCTTCGGCCAAACCGTGAGAATTAGGGGACAAAACGTGAAACGTGAAGCGTAAAACGTAAGGGAGTTCCAGAAAAATAATGATCCCAAAAATCGGAGCTTTGGGTCAGTT
>CAZWZZ010000636.1:0-4342 GCA_964638395.1 uncultured Caldilineaceae bacterium | reverse complement strand
CCCCTCGATACGCCTTTTCAAGGCTACTCGGGATGCGAACCGCGTAACTCCTATGGTATTTTCCGGAGGCATCTTGGCTTCAAACCTGAATCCTGGTGACATCCTGTGGGAGCGGTACAAAATCGTTGGGCTGATCGGCACCGGTGGGATGGGAGCCGTTTATCTGGCCGATGATACCCGGCTGCGGGGGCGGCAATGCGCCATCAAAGAGACGCTGCCCCGGCTGTTGCTCAGTGATGAGGTGGCCAAAGCCGCCAAAGAACAATTTTATGAAGAGGCCTCCACCCTGGCCCGGCTCGATCATCCCAACCTGCCCAAAGTCAGCGATTATTTCTCGATTGAAGAGCGGGATTATCTGGTCATGGATTTCGTGCCCGGCTACAATCTGCTGGAAATCCTCAACAAGGCCCGCCGCGATGAACGCTTCCTCGATCAGGAGGTCGTTCTGGAATGGACCGACCAGCTGTGTGACACCCTGACCTATCTCCACTCCCGCCAGCCGCCGGTGCTCCACCGGGACCTCAAACCGGCCAATATCAAATTGACCCCCGATGGCCGCCTGAAAGTCGTCGATTTCGGCCTGGTCAAGCCCCTCGATCCCGACGACCCCAACACCCTGACCGGGCTGCAAGGGGCGGGTAGTTTGCCCTACGCCCCGCTCGAACAGTACGTCGATTATCTGGGCCACACCGACGCCCGCTCCGATCTGTACGCCCTGGGAGCCACGCTCTACCACCTGCTGACCGGCCAGGCCCCGGCCAGCGCCCAGGAGCGGTTCCTCCTGCCGGAGTCGCTGCCCAACCCCCGCCAGATCAACCCCGATCTGACCCCCGCCGTCGCCGAAGCCATCCTCAAGGCGATGGCCCCCCACCCCAAAGAGCGGCCCACCTCCGTCCAGACCTGGCAAGAAATGCTGCGTAGCTCCATCTCTACCGCCCCGCTCGGCCTCAATCAAACTACTGGGGCCGATTGGCCAACCAGCCTGCGGGAGAATTGGTGGTTGGTCGGGGTGGCGGTGGTGTTGTTTGTGGCTTCGGTGTGGATGACGTTTAATTAGCTTTACTTCTCCTTAGCCGTCACCCCACCATTCCCCACCCCCAACGCCGCAATCCCAAAGATGAAAGCCAAGATCGCCACGCTCAACCGCCCGGCCAGTAGATTCGGCTCCTCCATAAACCACTGCTCCGGGCGTAGCCAGCCGGCACCGTACAGCAGATAGGCCAACAGGCCGCCGATCAAGGCCCACAGCCCCAGCCGTACCCGCCGGGAGAGAGGCGTCCGGCTTTGCTGCCCCAGCGAAAAGCCGAGCAGCCCGGCCAGCAGCGTCGCGCTCAGGGCCGACAGGAGATCGACGCCGTCGAGGGGGCGGATGTCGCTGGGCTGCAAAGTCTGCGGCGGCGGTGGATCATTAGCTGGCGGAATGACCGGCGTCGCGGTCACCACCGGGGTGGGGGTCAGGGTCGGTGACGGGGTGGCGGTGTTGGTTGGGGTATCGGTCGGCGTGGGTCGGTCGGTTGGGGTTGGGGTTGGTGTCGGCGGGGCCGCGACCAGCACCTCCAGCATTTCAGAGGTAGTGTCTTGCCCGACCACGGCGAAAACATCAATATCTCCCGCTTCGTTCAATGTCAAGGTCGCTTCGGCCACGCCATCGACGGTATCAGCCACGGTCGAAGCAATCTCCTGGCCGTTCAAGGTGGCCTTGATTTGAACGTGAGTTTCATCAGGCACTAAATGGCCGTTATGATCGACGACCGGCCCGACCTGGAGCCGCACCGTGACCGGCTCGATCCGATTTTCGGGCGTCACCTCAAGCAGTTCAATGGGCAGAGTTTGGTCAGGGTCGGGAGCCAAGACATCAACCAACTCGTAGCCGATGCCCTCGACCGTTACCGGCGAGGCCCCCGGCGCGCCGATTTCGCCAAACAGCGCCCGCATCGCCGCCTCGATGTGGGGTCCGGTTTTGCTGTAGATGCCGTAGTAGGCGGACAGCTTGGTGATTTCGGTGGTGTCCAGATAGTAGGGGGCGTTGAAGGCCAGCACCACCGAGATTTTATCCCGCAGTAGACCGCTCTCCTGGGCCAGAAACAGTTTGAGGGCGTCGGAGGTGGGGAAGCGGCTGGTGTTCAGATCAAGCAGGCCGAAAATCAGCCAATCGGCCTCCTGAATCAGTTGCCGCACCTCCTCCGGGGAACGTTGGAGGAGGGGGTTCTGCTCGACGCTCTCCCCTTCCGGCGGCGTCTCGGCGGGCGGTATGAAGGAGCCACTCAGCGCCGATTTCAGCTCGGCCAGGGTGATAGTATCGATCTGCTCCGGCTGAATCTGGCCGGTCGCCCCCGGTCCATACAGCCGCAACATCGTATCCTGAATATCGTTGCGGGCCAGAAACAGTTCTTCCGGTTCGCAACTTTCGATATAACATTGCCGGGCCAGCCGCACATCGGCCACGGCCAAAATCTTCTCATCACTGCGAGGCGGCCCTGGAATACGCAGGCGCAGTTCCTCCGCCGAAGGGTAGAGCAGGGTCAGGCTTTGGTGGGCAATGTCGTTGATAACCGGGCGAGGTTCGGCGGTGATGGCCACGGCCTGGTCGGGGTTGCGGGTCAGCGTGTCGGGGCTGATTTCGGGGTAGAGCTTTAGCTTGAAGCGCAGGATGCGCTCCACCGAGGCATCCACCTGTTGGGCAAAGGTGGGGTTGTTGATGTATTCGGTACGGAAGAAGAAGATGGTGTCCTTGATGTTGACGAACTGTTCCGACCAGACCGAGCGTAGGGCAAATTCGGCCATACTGAGGACATCATTCCCGGCCAGAAAGGCTTCCTTGGCGATGCGCCGATGGGGGAAGTTTTCCAGGGCGGGGTCGAAATGTCTCCGCACGGCGGGCACGCCCAGCGCATCGCTGACGATCAGGCCGCCGTCATCCCGCCAGCGGGCAATCTGGGGCAGGTTCAGCAACGTCCGCATCCCTTCGGCATCGAAGCTGATCGGGGCCGTGAATTGACGGATGTCCCCCTGAAAGCCCCGGTAGCGGATGTGGCTCGACATCAAAGCGTCGGTCATACCCTGCGGGTCTTCCTCGCCGGCGGCGGTGATGTGGAAGAAGGGGGGCAACTCGATGCGCCGTAGCTCTTGCAGCGATTTATCGACGGTGGCCACTTCGTTGTCCGGCAGACGGTCGCTGCCGCCGTGGCCGGGGAAATGTTTGGCCACCGTAGCCATGCGCCCGGCGCTGCCCTCGTGGACGCCCCGAATGTAGGCCCGGCCCATCTGCCCCACCCAGTAGGGATCGCCGCCGAAGACGCGAGTGCCGATGTCGCCCCGTCCGGTCGGTCGGGGATCATTCAAAACATCGACGCCCGGCCCCAACAGGAGATTGATGCCCATCGCCGATAGCTCCTGACCGACGATGCGGCCCACCGCCTCGGCATAGGTCGTGTCCCAGGTGGCTCCAATCGACATCTGGCTGGGGATGGGGGTCACGCCTTCGGTAATGCGGGTGTAGGGGTAATCATCCCCTTCATAATCAATGGCCACAAAGAGGGGCAAACCGTTGCTGTTGTAGGCCGTTGTTTGCAAGGCGTTGACAAATTCGGTAATCTGGCGGGGGGCGGAGGGGTTGTTCTCGAAGTTGCTGTTGGCCGTTTGCAGGATGACCCCGCCCACTTTGTACTCCGTAATCAGTTGCCAGACATCGGAGTCGGGGTTGACGTTGTCGCCAACAAAGGAGACCAGAAACAGTTGGCCCACTTTATCCTCGACCGACATGCGGGCCATCATCTCAGCCACCGGATCAGACTCTTGAGCCGCCGCCGGGCGCACCTGCCCCGGCCACAGTTGGCATAAAATAGCGAAAATTAAGATGAATCGAATTGTAGGCATACTGTTATATAACACTTTGTGGAAGGGCGGAAGTGTTGGAAGGCTGGAAGTTGGAAGGTTGGAAGCAAACCTATAAAGTGACTCTATCGGTGAACGGATAAAGAACGGATTAACAGATCGTCACTATTCGCTAAACCTCCTATCCGTTAATCCGTTGGCCATCCGTTTACCGATCCGGCGGTGACATCATCCATCCACAGCTTCCCTAAATTACACACAACTGGTAAACCGTAAGGCCACCCTCCCACCCTTCCATCCTTCCAACACTTCCACCCTTCCAAATTATCCATTATCTCCCCGGCATATCCTGAGTCAAAGTCGGCAACGCCCTGGCATCACTTTGAGTGGTCACGTTCCCAAAAATAGTCACACTAAAACTGGTCAGCATCACCAGAATCAAAATGGTGATGGCCAGCCGCCATAAAATATCGGGCCAGGAAAATTGATCCCCCTGGTTGGGGGTCTT
>CAZWZZ010000635.1:0-4343 GCA_964638395.1 uncultured Caldilineaceae bacterium | reverse complement strand
ACCGGCTGGTGGTTCTGGCGCAACTATCTGCTGTACGGCGAATGGCTGGCCACGGAGACCCACCTCAACCTGGCCGGACGGGGCGACCTGTCGCTGGGGGAAGCCTGGGGCCTGCGGGCCGAAATCGAACGGGCTTACTGGGCTACCTTCGGCTGGGGCCAGATTCGCCCCCCGGAGTGGGTCCACCAACTCCTGTTCTGGTTCACCCGTATCGGTCTCATCGGCCTGCTGCTGGGTCTCGTCACCCGCCTGGGGCAGGGTCTCAAGGGTCGCCCATTGCCTTTCGATGTCACGGCAATCAATTTTGGGGCCATCACCCTGCTGCTGGTCTGGGCCGCTCTGAACGTGGCTCTCTATTTTCGGTGGGTGATGGTCGTCGGCTCCGTCTCCCACTCCCGGCTGATGTTCCCGGCCATTGCCGCCATTTCCTTGCTGTTGGCTCTGGGCTGGCACACGGTACTGCCCCGCCGCCTGGGGCCGTGGTTGAGCGGCACGGTGTTGGCCGGGCTGCTGGCGCTGAACGGCTACAGTCTGGGCGGGTTACTCTATCCGGCCTTCACCCCTGATGAAAAGTTAGCCACTGAAACAGTCGCGAATCCGCTCGATTTGACCTTTCTCGACAGCCTAACCTTAACCGGGGCGCAGCTCTATGCCCACCACCGCTCGCCGGAAGCACCCAAGCCGGAGCGAGCCGCCGGGCCGGGTGATGTGGTCATCGTTGACAGTACGTGGCGGGTGCAAGCGCCTCTGGACAAAAATTATAGCCTGGCCGTCGTCCTGCTGGCCCCGGACGGTAGCGTTCTGGCCCGCCGCGAAACCTACCCCGGCCTCGGCCTCCGGCCCACAATCTATCTTCAACCCGGCGATACCTTCCGCGACCGCTACCCCCTGCGCCTGACCGGGCCGCTGACCGAGCCGCTGGTGGCCCAGGCCACGATCAATCTGTTCGATGTCGAGACGGCGACGCGGGCCGGCTTTCCGGCCATCGATGCGACCGGTCAGACGGTCACACCCCGCGTTGGCCAGATTAAGCTGCTCCCTGATCCCTGGCCCGTTTATGACCCCCAACAGCCGGTCACGGTCACCTTCGCCGAATCCATCGCCCTGGTTGGCTATGATCTGACGACAGACCCTTCTGCCGCCGAAACTGCCTCGGCCCGCAGTGACATCACGATCGCCACAGACTCCAGCCCCCGTTTGACTCTCTACTGGGAATCGCTGGCTCCGGTCGAGCAAGATTACGTCCTCTTCGTCCACCTACTCGACGAAACGGGAGAGATCATCGCCCAGGCCGATGCGCCGCCGACCGGTAACGCCTACCCCACCAGTTGGTGGGCCGCCGGGGAAATCATCGCCGACCGTCGCTCGCTGCCCCCGACGCCGGAGGCCGTTGCCGTCCGTTTCGGCCTGTACGACCTGACCACCGGCCAACGCCTGCCCATCAGCGAGTCGTCGCTGCCGGTGCAAGACAACGCCGTGGAGATTCAGTTTGAAGAGTAAACATTGGAGATTAGAGATTAGAGATTGGAGATTAGTGACCGGCCAACCATCGGCCTCATCCCTTGATCCTCCTGCCCAATCTCCCAATCCCCCCATCTCCCCATCTCCCCATCTCCCCATCTCCCAATCTTTCGTCCGTCACCCCGGCCTCCTCCTGGCCCTCGCTGTCTACCTGACCCTGGCCCTCTCCTACTTCTTCATCGTGCCCATCTTCGAGGGGCCGGATGAGTGGACCCACACCGGCCACGTGGCCTACATCGCCGAGGGGAACGGCCTGCCGGTGATGCTGCCGGGGCGGGGCATCTGGGGCGGGCAGCAGCCGCCGCTCTACTTCGCCGGCGGGGCGCTCCTGGTGCAGCCCTTCCAGACCGAGGGCATCGCCGAGTACGCCGAAGTCAACAAAAACCCCCACCGCTCCCTCGGCTACGCCCTCGACCCCGGCAACAAAAACAACTACCTCCACAGCCCGGACGAAGGCTTCCCCTATCGCGGCCTCTCCCTGACCGTCCACATCCTCCGTCTCTACTCCATCATCTTCGGCCTCATCACCCTCATCTTCACCTACCTCACCGCTCTCGAACTTTACGATTTACGATTTACGATTTACGAGGCGCGACATTCGGCTACAGATTATTCGTCATCCCGAAGCCCAAAATTGTTTGCCGCTACCGTCGCCCTCTTCGTCGCCACCCAGCCCATGTTCGGCTTCATCACCGCCCTCGTGGCTAACGAACCGGCCAATATGGCCTTCAGCGCCATCGGCCTGTGGCTGGCCCAGCGGTACGTCCTGCGTGGCCCGTCCCCCGGCTGGCAGCGAGCCGCCGCGCTGGGCCTCACCCTGGGCCTGATTTCGCTGTCGAAGATGACCGGCCTGGCTTTTGGATTGGTGGCGGTGGTGGCAATGTTGCAAACGGCCATCACCACCCGCAAACAGCCGGGCGCGGCGTTGCTGCTGTGGCGGGATGGAGTTATTATCGGCCTGCTGGCCCTGGCTGTGGGGGGCTGGTGGTATTGGCGAAACTACCAATTGTATGGCGATTTTTTTCAAGAGGGGCTGTACAAAATCTACTTCGGCGTCGATCCCCAGCCGCTGACCCTGAGCGACTTTCTCTACACCCTGTCCACCGGCGAAATCTCCTTCTGGGCCACTTTCGGCTGGCTCAACATCGTCGCCCCGGAGTGGGTCTACAGCCTCTATCGGGTGATTAGCCGGGTCGGGTTGATGGGGGTGGGTCTGGCTGTTGTCGTTCAATTAATTGGAAGACTTGTCCTGAGCGAAGTCGAAGGGTTGGCAGGCTGGAAGATTGGCAGACAATACATCTCACGTTTTACGCTTCACGTTTTACGTTTTACCCGGCCTCTCTTTCCGCTCGTTATCCATCTGATCTTCCCGGTGACCCTGGCCTTCTCCCTGACCCGCCTGGTGGCCATCGAGGGGGGCTTGCAGGGACGGCAGTTGCTCCCGGCCCTCGGCTCTATGGCTATCGTCATCGTCTGGGGCTGGGCCGTGTTGACGCCGGCGCAGTGGCGACGACCTCTCTTTGGGCTGGTGGGGTTGCTCCTGCTGGGCATCGCTCTGTGGTTGCCCTACGGCGTGGTGGCCCCCCACTACATCCCCCGCCCATTGCTGACCGAGGCGGAGCTGCCGCCCGATTTGACCCGGCTGGATTGGCGCTACAACGAGGAGATGAAATTGCTCGGCGTGGAAATCGAGCGGAACGTGGTTCGGCCCGGTGAGCGCGTCCCCGTCACCATCTACTGGCAAGCCCTGCAACCGATGACCACCAACTACAGCGTCTTTGTCCATCTAATCGGGCGGGATTACCGGAGCGTGGGCCAGTTCAACACCTACCCCGGCCTGGGCCTGCGTCCGACGCGAGATTTGGAGCCGGGCCAGATTATCAAAGACACCTACCCGGTCCTGGTCGAGGGAGGCAGCGCCGCCCCAACCCGCCTGCTGGTCAACGTGGGACTGTTCGATTTCGACGAACCGGGTCGGCCCGGTATCCAGCCCCTCGCCTCCGACGGCAGCCGGCCCCCGCCGACAGTCGGTTGGCTCAAACTGATTCCCAACGAATGGCCCGCGCCTCCAATCGAGACACCCCTGGCTGAATTTGGCGAGATGATTCAACTGCTGGATTATGAGTTCCAAGATTGTCAAATGGCTGACGAAACCTGCCACATCAGCCTGACCT
The DNA here is from genome assembly GCA_964638395.1 of uncultured Caldilineaceae bacterium. Classification (GTDB taxonomy): domain Bacteria; phylum Chloroflexota; class Anaerolineae; order 4572-78; family J111; genus CAZWZZ01. The sequence continues at coordinate 648 of CAZWZZ010000635.1, read as the reverse complement.
GGCAGGCGACGGCGCAACCGCCCGTCGATTACACCGTCTTCATCCAACTGTGGCCGGAGAGGCCGCCCGCCGAAGGGCCGCTCTTCTTCGGTTTCGACGGGCCGCCGCTTAACAACGACTACCCGACCTCGCTGTGGGCCACCGGCGAGGTGATCGTCGATCCCCACCCGCTCGATCTGTCCGGCCTGCCCCCCGGCCCCTATCGAGTGTTGAGCGGGCTGTACGACCCGCTGACCGGCGACCGGCTTCCGGCGACGGCGCAGGGGCAGCCTTTGACAGACTACGCGGTTGAGTTAGGTGTGATTGTGGTCGAGTAGCCTGCACTCAAACCTCGACCAACTCGGCCGTGCCCGTCTCCGTATCGTAAATGGCAAAGGTGCTTTTCCCGAAGCGGCCCATCACCTCGCCGGGGTTGACCAGAACGGTGTCGCCGACGGTTTCGATGTGGGGGGTGTGGTCGTGGCCGTAGCAGGCCAGGTCGTAGGCCCCACTTTCGGCCAGCCGCCGGCCGATGCCGGGGTAATGGTTAGCCCCGATTTTGCGCCCTCCGGCCTCGAATTCGGCCAACTCGCCGTAGAGGGTGACGTTGCCAACCTCGTTGGCGATGACCGTCAGCAGCCATTTGTCCCCATCGTTGTTGCCCCAGAC
>CAZWZZ010000634.1:0-4371 GCA_964638395.1 uncultured Caldilineaceae bacterium | reverse complement strand
GGCATACGAGTTCTAGTACGGTCTCGTGGGCTCGGAGATGTGTTTAAGAGTCAGGACCAGTGAAGTCACCAGGTTTTCATTGGCTGATGGCTTTTCCCGCTGCATCGACGTACTGGGCCGAAACTGTACCGCCTCGGTATCCGTTAATACCGGGGACGAACTATCCTCTTGAGCGGGGGGGCGTTGGGGAAAGGTGGCTCTCTGGGTCGGGTTGGGGGGGGGAACCGGGACCAGGTCGGCGGCCATAGTCTGGCCCGGCCCGGCCTCGTCAATGGAGGCCAGGGTTTGGTCTGGCAGGAGCAGCAGCAAGGCGAAGGTCAGTGCCAGCAGGGCTGCGCCCGCGCCGAGGCCGGTCACCAGGCGGTTGAAGGGGTGATTGCGTTTCATCATAAGCATCCTCTCGATTTATAATAATTGTTTGGGAAAATAAAGAACCGTCCCCTCAGCAAGTAGGCCATTGAAAGCGGCATCCGCCTGCGGGGACGGTTTGTTGATTGATTATAGGTGAGTGATGGGTTGAGTTCATCCAATGAATTTTAAGGATAATTATTTAGATAACGATGCAGTGAACGAGGTAACTTCTCAAAAATAGGAGGATTTGTAGGACAAACTTAAGTTTGCCCTACGTTATCTCCGATTATTGAGAAGATGCGAACGAGAGCCAAAAATCTCAAGACTTTCGGTCGCAGGTCGATGTTTGATTGTTAAAACAAGTCGCTGGGATATTGGGTTCCGGTTAGGGGTGCTTTCCCATGTAAGCACAAAGTCGCCGGAAAAACTGTAGGACAATGGGGCTACGGAATCCTGAAATCTTTAAGAACCAGTAGATTATAGCACCCTTCGATACAACCTCGTGTCTCGGTTTACTCAGGATGCTATAGTCTACTGAGAATTTAGAATACATCAATCCTCCCCAAACGGCGCTCGCTCCAAAAGATACGCGCCGATAATCCGGCTGACCTGCCGGGCGCCGCTCTCGTTGAAGTGAACGTCATCATAAAAAACGGTGGTATCGCGGGGCAGGGCCGAGGCCAGGTCGATACATTCCACCTGCCGGGCGTGGCAGACATCGAGCAGGGTGGCGTTGTAGGCGTCGAGACCGGCGATGAGGGCCTCGACACTGTAGAAGTAGTCGAAGCCCGGCCCCCAGCCGAACCAGAGCAATTCTTGCTCGGCGTGGGTCAAATCCGGTCGCCACAGGGCCGGCTGTGTAGCCAGGATGATTCGCACCCCGTGCGCTTCGGCCTCGTCGATGATGCGGTTCAGGTTGCGCCGGTATTCGGCCAATGCCCCGGTCAGGTCGGGCAGCGTCTCCCGGATGGCGGCGCTCTGGCGCAGGCGGCGACGCTCGATGAGGAAGGAGCCGTCATCATCCTGGACCTCGATTTTGGTTTCCGGAGCGGTCTGGGCGGTGGCCGCCGGTTGGCCCTGCTGCCACAATCGCCACAGGGCCGTCTGTTGGTAGCGGGGTTGGGTGTTGGAGTCCTGGCGGGGATAGGCATCGAAGGCCCGCTTCATCAACACCTGCCGGGCGGCGGGGCCGGTCAGATAGGCGGGATCGTAAGCCTCGGCCTGTTCCAGCCGCAAACCCAGATCATTGATGCCGGTCAACAAAATCAGGGCGTCTAATTCCGGCTGCTGCGGCAGCAGATGGGCCACCTGCAAGACGTGTTCCCGTGTATTGCGCCCCGACCGGCCCCCATTGCCGACCCAAACCGTGGTTCCGCTCCCATTGAGTTGCTCTTGATTGAGTTGCGCTTGCAGGAGGTGGGGCCAGGCTTCGTGCTGATCCAGATAAAGGGCCTCGGTGGTGCTGCCGCCGAGGGCCAAAATGTGGTAATCCGCCGCGCCGCTCAACGGATCGCCCCGTAAGCCCTGGCCGTTGATGACGACGTTCGTCTCACCCGACACGCCGGGGATCAAATCCGGGCGGGGATTGAACACAAAATGGAGGTTCGGCTCCCAGATGTAGTAGCGGTTGGCCGGGGGCAGATAAAAACGGAGGGCTACCTCGCCCAGGAGCAGGCTGATGAGCAGGGTGATGAGCAGCAGGTTGAGATTGGTCGCCAAATCGGGCCGCAGCCGGGCCACGCTGACCGCCATCAACAGGAGTAGCCCGCCGCCCAGCGTTGCGTAGAGGGTCAGCAGCCCATTTTCCAGCCAGGGCAAGAGCCAGCGCCAGACGGAGGCGGTCAGAGCCGGTTCGACCAGGAAAAGTTGCGGCGGCACATTCTCATCGGCGGCCCGCACCCGGACGCCATCCGGCACCAGCTCCAGCCAACCATGCTCGACGGTGATGACCTCGGCCAACCGGTGGCCGCTGATCTCGACCGGCGGGCCGGGGAGTCCCTCAACACGAATTTCTTTGAAGACGGTCAGAAAGGCGTTGAACGGATCGGCCCGGAGCGTGAGGCTGACCGGCTCATCGAGGGCAGTCAGCGGTAGCTCGCTACGCCAGACGGTGGCTGTGTCCGGGCTTGGGGGGAGGGTGACGCTATGCAGACCGATGCGGCGGGTGTAAAGGTTTATTTCCTGAACGGTTTGCCCATTACGGCGAATTACCGCCCCGCCACTGAGCCGGTTCTTGGCGAAGTTGAGCGTCACCGGGCCGGTGGCCGATCCCTGCCAGCGCAACGTCGCCGGTGTCTCGCCTTTCGCCATCCAGACCATCTGCCCCTGATAGTTGCCCCAGCTTATCGCTTCGCGTGTCCAGCCCGGTTCCCCCTCAAATTCATCCAGGGGGATGGCCCGACCCTCCGGCCCGGTTGCGGTCAGGAGGATGACCTCGGCCCCTCGCCCGGCCGGGTCAGCCTGACCGGTGGCCACGATGTCTAGCGTGACCGGCGTCGGCTCGCTTATGGGCAGCACCAGGGGGGCCTGACTGAGGCCCTCCCCGGCCCAGGCAATCTCGAAGGCGGTCGGAGACCAGACGTTTTCGGCGTAGAGATCGAGTCTCAGGGTCGAGACCCCGGCCGGTTGGGTCAATAGCCAGCCGCCGATACCAAACAGCGCCGCCCCCACGCCCGCGCTAAACCAGTGGGCGCGGCTTGGCCGGAGACGTCGAACCGTGACCAGGGCCAGCAGCCAGACCAGCAGAAAGCCCCCCAACAGCCCGGTCCAGCGGCTCCACCAGCCGAGGCCGGTCAGCCGGGAATCCCCCACAAGCGCCGACAATCGCCAGGCAGAGAGGGCTGAAATCAGGAGGATCAATAGGCCCCAACGTAGGTGTTTCCAGTCAAACAACAGCTTGAGCGACCAGGTATCTAATTTTGTCTTGAGTGAGGTCTCCATAGAAATTTGTGTTATAATAGCGCCACGATGACGCCAGCTAACGAGCAGACTATTTTACGCAACTTATCCGGCAAGTCCAAAAGAGGAGGTTGAATATGACAGATAAAAAGAGCCTGGACGTTTTCGACGAGGTCAAACGACTGATCGTCGTGGCGGCCCACCCCGATGATTTGGAGACTGTGGTTGGGGGGACAAGTAAATTATTAGCCGAACGGGGCGTCAAAATCTTTTCGGTCAACTGTACCCTGGGCGACATTGGGGCGCAGGAGCGGACGGTCAATCGCCTGACGCTGGCCAGTACGCGCATCGCCGAAACGGAGGAGGCAGTCCAACTGTTAGGCATCGAACAGGTTTACAACCTGGGCCACCCGGATGGCGAATTGTGGCCCGGCCTGGAACTCCGCGCCCAGATCGCCCGCCTCTATCGCCTGACCCAGGCCGATACCTTGTGGACTTTCGATCCCTTCTGGACCGGGCAAGTCCATCCCGATCACCGGGCCGCCGGTCAGGTCGCGCTGGATGCCTATATGCCCTCCAAAATGCCCCTCTACCATTCGGAGCAGTTGAATGAAGAGGGGGCTGCTCTGGGCTGTCTGGAGCGCATCTTTTTCTTCGGCACCGACCGCGCCCCGGATATTTTTGTCGATGTGACGGCTGTGTATGACACCAAACTGGCCGCGTCAATAGCCCACCACAGCCAGTTTCCCCAAGGCGAAGAGAGCCTGGAATGGATGAAGGCGCGAGACCGGCGGGCGGGCGAATCTATCGGCGTGACCTATGCCGAGGTATTCAAGCAGATCGAGGTGTGGTGACCGACGCCCTAAGAGACTGTTTTAAAAGCCCCCCCAGCCCCCCAAAGGGGGGAGACAAAACCGACTACTCGAGCGAGTTCCCCCCGCTGGGGGGTTAGGGGGGGCCTCTTACCGTCGTTTATCCCACGGCTCAGACTTTTAAAACAGCTTCTAAGATGTGGATTTATGGTGAATTTGCCAAAGTCTATAAGCCGGGATACAATCCTGGCTTATTGTTTGACGGTAATTATCTTGTGAGGAGTAACTTTTATGCCCACTGAAATACAAA
>CAZWZZ010000633.1:0-4378 GCA_964638395.1 uncultured Caldilineaceae bacterium | reverse complement strand
CTGCCCCAATTGGCTACGATCACCGACAATGATATTTACTGGAATCCAATTCCCCGTGGTGACAATGGATAGCGCCCCTCAGACCCATAAACAAAACCATCCCAAAGTATCGGTGGTCATTCCCGCCTATAATAGCGAACAGACCATTTGCGAGACCATCGAGTCGGTTCTCAACCAGACCTTTTCAGACTTCGAAGTCATCGTGGTTAATGATGGGTCGCAAGATGATACGGTAGCCGTGGTCAAAACTATTAATGACTCACGAGTGCGGCTTATAGATTACCCTAATGCCGGTGCAGCGGCCAGCCGCAATCGTGGGGCTGAACAGGCGCGAGGCGAACTTTTGGCTTTTTTGGATGCCGACGATTTGTGGACCCCGGATAAGTTGGAGGCCCAGGTCGCTGCTCTGGACAAAAACCCTCAAGCCAGCGTCGCTTATAGTTGGACAGATTTTATTGATGCCAATAGCCAATTTCTATGGCCGGGGTTACACATTAGTGAAAGCGGATACGTTCTGGAAAGGCTGTTAGTCGTAAATTTCATCGAAAATGGCTCTAATACCTTAATTCGGAAAGAAGCATTCCGGCGTGTGGGCGGGTTCGATGACTCTTTTGAGAGTTCTGAGGATTGGGAACTATGGCTGCGGCTGGCTGCCGATCATCAATTTATTGCCATCCCCGCGCCACAAATTCTTTATCGCCGGACCAGCACTTCTAAATCAGCTAACCTCCAGGAACACGAAGCCGCCGCTCGACAGACGATTGAGATGGCGTTTGCTCGCGCTCCGGCCCACCTACAACATTTGAAGCCGTTAAGTCTGGCTCATCTTTACAAATATTTAACCAGTCGCGTAACCTTTGGCCCGCCAACCCGGCAGCGAGGCATTCTGACTCTAAAGTATCTGGGACGAGCTATCAAATACCAGCCTTCTCCCCGTTTTCGTCACAGACGGTTTATCCTCGTCAATTTGTTTAAGGGGCTCATTATGACAGTTTTTCCGGCTCGCTTAGCAGAAGTCATCCTGACAAAAACAAGGCGATTAGTAAAAAGTAACTAAATGAACTTCCTTCTAAATCCACTCTCAGTAGACCGCAATTGCACCCTTCGATACAACCTCATTCTTCGGTTTACTCAGGATGCTGCGGTCTACTGACTCTGAATGGACTGGTCTATGCTTTCAACTGTTATTGTAATCCCGGTCGGCCCGGTCTGTAAACTTGACTTCGTTAAAGACACGATAGACAGCGTTATACATTATACCCACTCTGCCCGCATGATTATCATAGTGGATGACTCAGGGACTGAACTCGGTGAGAGGGTGCGAGACTCATTTCCAACAACTAAAATTGATCTGATAACCACCCCTAAGAATTATGGCTCTCACGCCGGCCTCTATCTCAGTTTATCACTGGCTTTTCTCCACGCTATCAACCATTATGATTTTCAGGTTCTTCTAAGGCTTGATACGGATGCACTCATCATTGGAGAGGCGCCGGATCAGGATGCTATCGATTATTTTACCCAACACCCAAATACAGGCATACTTGGCTCTTACCGGGTTGATTGTAATGGCGACCCGCGTAGCTTTGCCTGGCCCCGGCAACAATTGTTGAGAGAAACCGGCTGGCCCTATCTCTTAAAACATCCTCATCAGCTGAGAGGTGTTTTGTGTCTGCGCCATCTCATCAAAACAGCCCAATCAAATAATTATGAACTGGGTGAACATTGTATGGGCGGGTCATATTTTCTTAGCGGTGTCTGTGTTCGTCGTTTAGCCGAAGCCAATTTGTTGTCTCGAACAGAAATAGGGTGGAGCTTGGTTCATGAAGATCAACTATTTGGCTTGATGATTAAGGCCATTGGTATGAGATTGGGCGATTTTGCAACGGGGAATTGGCCGATGGGCTTGAGATGGCGCGGATTGCCCTGCTCACCTCAGACCCTCCTTGATCGAGGAAAAAAAGTGACGCACTCCACCAGATTTTGGCAAGATTTAGAAGAGACAGAGATAAGAGCCTTCTTTCAGGAAATTCGATGCCCCGTAGATTGATATTTCTGGCAGCCGTTCTCTAAGTTAAACAATTTTCAAGAATTCTTCAATTGCGAACACTATGACTAAATTTGAGACCTATCCCGACCCCATATTTCTCCTGGGCATTCTGCCTCGTAGTGGAACCAATTTTATGTATGATTTGCTGTGTCTCCACCCCGCCTGTCAAGGAGGGCCTATTCCCGAAGATTATCTGCTCCACCATTCGGCAAGATTGCGTGATTATAGCCAGGCGGTCGCCGGAAATTGGTTTCCACAATGGGGGGTAGATGACCAGGAGGCGGTTCTATTTCAACATTTAGGCCGAGGATTGGTTTCATTTTTGACCTCGCAGCAGAACCAAGACTCGGCATCCCCAAAACGGCTGGTGACCAAAACGCCTGGCGTCCGCCATCTGGATAAATTCTTCACCCTTTTCCCTCAAGCCCATCTGATTATTTTAGTTCGTGATGGTCGGGCCGTTATCGAGTCGGGCATGCGTAGTTTCGATTGGCATTTTGAAGCGATGACCCGCAGTTGGGCCAACGCCGCCCGGACCATTCTGACTTTCGACCAATCCCGGCCAGACAACGATCTGAACTATATGATTATCCATTATGAGAAACTGGTCGCTGACACCGAAACCGAATTGCGAAAGGTTTTTGATTTTCTTGAGTTGAGAACCGAAATTTATGATTTTGAAGCGGCCCTGAACGCACCGGTCAAAGGCTCTTCCGAAGCCCGGCAAGGGGATAAAGAAGTTCATTGGAAACCGGTCAAAAAAACGAAACAGTTTAACCCCACGCAACGCTGGAGTGGCTGGAGTCGCGCTCGGCATGAGCGATTCAACTGGTTAGCCGGTCACTATCTAATCCAATTGGGATATGAACCACAGCCGTTCAAGGGCCAACAATATTTCTGGAATAGTTGGAATAGAGGGCTGGATGTGAAGTGGGGTATTAGAGAGATAGTAAGAAGATTGGTCGGTCGCGCATGAAACCTTTCCTATCCGCTCACCTACAGCGATCCCTGCTATTACTGACCCTCATCATTGCCACAATGCTTATTTTACCCACGCTCGACAGCCATAGCCTGTGGTTCGATGAAGTTCGCAGCGTACTTGTCACCCGCGACTGGCAAGAGATGTGGCAAACATTTGCCCGCGATGAAGCCAGTATGTGGCTCTACTATCCGCTGCTCCACGGCTGGGCAATATTTGGCGATAGCGAATTTGCCGTGCGTCTTTTATCCGCCTTCTTTGCCATCGCTTCCCTACCGCTGATGTTTGTTTTGGGCAAACGTCTCGCCGGATCGTCATTTGGGCTTGTGGCCGCTGTTGGGTTGGCTGTCAATGCCTTTTTCATCCAATATGCTCAAGAGACCAGAACTTATAGTTTGGTGATGCTCCTGGTCATCCTGGCCTCCTATCTGTTCATCAAAAGTGTCCAAAACCCGACCTGGAAAAATTGGCTAGGATATGGCATTGTGGGCATTTTGGCCATCTATGCTCATAATTTCGCCGGTTTCGTTTTGGCCGCGCACGCGCTGTCTCTACTGTTTTTGCCGTGGCGCGATATTCCCTGGTTTAGAGTCATCCCTACAGAACTGTTTATCGGGGTTGCTATCTCACCCTTGCTCCTCCGTTCAACCGGCAGCGTTCAGCTCGATTGGGTTCATCCCGCCGAATTATTAGATGCGGTTCGCCTGTTTTACACGTTTTCAGGCCGAAGCTATCCTTTGTTTACATTTTATTTAATGTTGGGGAGTTTGGCTGTGGTCGCCGGCCTCAGACGCTATCTAACCGCAACATCTCGTAGGGACAGTTGGCCCTATATTTTCTTGGGCAGTTGGCTATTTCTTCCACTGCTCGTCATCTTGGCCATTTCAATGTGGGTCAAGCCTATTTTTGTTGATCGTTATCTCATCATTATCCTACCACCGCTAATCCTGTTGGTGACAATGGGTATTTTTAGTCTGAAAAAGCGGCGACTTTTTCAAACCGCTATGTTGCTCCTGGTTATTTTTTCTCTATCGAGCTTATGGACCTGGTCGAATAGCTTTGAAAAAGAAAATTGGCGAAACGCTACCCATCACATCATCTCTCACTCAACGTCCAACGATGTCATCCTGTTCTTCACCTACAACATGCGTCAACCCTTTGAATATTATCTCCAACAATATAAGGGGAGCCGCACCACGCTATATCTCCCGGAGCTAGCCTCCGATGCCTATCATCCCGGCGGCGCGACCCGGATGCCGGAGCCGGATGAGACGCTACTGGCCAGGCTCGCTCAAAACCAAGAGCGCATCTGGCTGATTCTCAGCCATCATCGCAACGCCCGTTTAGGC
>CAZWZZ010000632.1:0-4381 GCA_964638395.1 uncultured Caldilineaceae bacterium | reverse complement strand
GAATACCACCGATGGTAATAGCGTTCCCCTCGACAGAATCAGGGGATTGGAGAGTAAGGAGATACTGCTTGCCGGCAGAGTTCTCCAGGGGTGAAAATGTAAAGCTATGCCAGGTTCGGTCTTTTACGGTAGCCGCGTTAAACGTAGTTTCAAATACCGTGGTTCCCCTTAAAGGATTCTCTATATTATCCGAAACTTCTAATAATTGGAACAAAATATCGGCGGTATTTTGACGCCCATAGGTCTGCAAAAAAAGGTCGATTCGATTCAGATTACTGAGAGGAGAAACAAAACTCTGCCCAATCAACCGCTCTCCCAAAATTTGCTGAGACGGCGTCGGGGGCAGGTTATCATTAAAAAGTTGTCCCTCGCAAGCAATTTGTTGCGTGAACTGCACGCCGATTGCTATCAACGTGATGAGCGTGGCTATGAATAAGCTGATGAGAAATAATTGTTTTGCGGATAACAATCAAGAATCCTCTAGTACTGTGAATAGAAAAACGGGATGATGTAATTAAAGAGTACCATCGAGTCAAACAAGAAAAATCCGATTGACAGCGCCAAAAGTGACTCTTTCCACCAACCGGACGGAATAAATTGTCGCCAACCAAGAACAAGGAATATAGACAACGGCACTATGACCGGGTAGATAGAGCGGCCCTGTCGATAAACGATACTTTGGCTTATGGCGTTCCAAGCCAATAATACAGTGATGGCCACTACGGCGGCAATCAGTAACACGGTTAGAGCCTGAAGACGCGGTTGTTCCTGCCTCGAAGAAATGTGGGGCCATTGAGTTACCAACCAAGCCATCAGGCCAACGACGGCTAACATACACCCGATGGCCAGCAGTTGATACCAGAAGGGGTGTAAAACGATAGACGTCCATCCCGGCATCGCCCAAAAACTGCGGAACAAATCAATGGGAACAATGGAGTCCAGATAAAAGCTGCCTGATTTTAAGCCCAACCAGGCCCAGAACACCAGTTGCTTGAGACGCGCCGGAGCGAAATAAAAAGTCAGGCCAACCACGGCGATAAAGGCAGGTAACAACCAACGCCACTGATGCCGGTAACGCCACAGGTAGAACAGCCCCACACTGCCAATCGCAAAGGGTAAAAAGTAAGCGGTGGCCTTCGTCCACATAGCCACCAGCGAAAAGAGTAAGATAGCGGCAATATTTAATCCATTGAAGCCGCCAACGATACCCTTGACCAGGAAGAAAAGAGCCGCCGTCGCCAACAGTTCGGCCAGATTGCCGTTGTTTACTGTGGAGAGGAGATGGGTGTGCTGCGGATTGAACAGAATGAGAATAGGCACGCCGAGATAAAGAAATGGATCTTTAGGAAAAATCAAGCGGGTCAGGAGATAACTCAGCCAGATAATTCCCACATTCATTAAAACGGTGTTGAGCCGAACCAGATAGAGTTGAAGCGTAATATCTTGATGGCGGGCCAGGAAAAGCGGCCAACCAATCACAGCGTAGGGAAAGCGACTGCCGTAGAGACCATCATAGGCTTCTTGATATAAGGTAATGTAAGCATTGATCGGCAACTCCGCACTCTGGGGGCGGGGGGCGTCGATAAAATTCCAATAATCAAAAACAAACAGCGATTGCGCCAAATCATCATACCAGGCCGGCCCATTCACCGCCGTACTATTCCACTCCTCGGCACTCAAAGCAGCTCTGGCCCGCTCGAATTGAGCGGACTCATCAGGGGCCTGCCAGGGTGGGACGACCGAGGCGTAAATGAGACCGCGAACAAGTGCCAAAAGTAAAATAATAGCTATGACGATTTTGGGAGAAAATGCTCGTTTGCTAACCTGGTTACTCATTCCGGCATTATACTCCGTAGAAAGTTTTATGGGCAAAATATGACTTGGGGCCTGGTGTAACAAAAAAGCTGACAGCAAAGCCATCAGCTTCCTCAAACAGGTCGGGAACCCAGGTTCCCAAATATCTGCTCTTAATCATCCATAACCGTTACATTGGCGATTTCTGATTTCATCTTCTTGAATTGACTTTCGCCCCGTCTGACCAGTAATTCGTGCGCCCAGTAAATAGAGACACCGCTTTGCACTTCATAAACGACGATGTCGGGATGGTCTGCCTTTTTTTCGCCGCTCAGGATAGGGAGCGGGGTTGGTTCACCGGCTCTCAGCGCCTCGGCGTCAGCTTCGATTTTCTTGAAGAATGGCTCCAAACGACTGGCCAAAACGCCATCCTCTTCCTGCCAGGCTATGAGCTGCTCCAGAATCTGCCCCCCTGTGGCCACCCCTGATTCCAACAACTCAAACTTATCCGCCGGGAGATGTCGTTCTAAAGCATCGGTCGGCGGGATGACGGACAGCAAAGAGACTTCGATGACCTCGGCCTCCGCTAAACCTTCACTTCTCAATAAAACTTCCTCGATGGTTTGCCGCAGGGCTTGCAAGGCTTGTTTCGTTTTGTCATCCCTGGCTCTTATCGACAGAGAAAAAATAGCCTCTTTGTAATTATCTTCCGGCAACGAGAGCAAGGAGTATACCGTCTTTGCGGCATCGATGACCCGCTTTTCAAAACGCTGTTCAACGGATGATTGCGTAACTTCCCGGAGAGATTTCTCCGGCGTGGGGGGAGGCGAGGTAATCTTTTTCAAGACCTCCCGCCCACTCAAATTTTCCTCAACAATCTGCCGGACCATTTCGATTTGCTCTTCATCCGTCTTAAGCCGCGTGACGGGCCGTAGTTGTTTTTCGGTAACCTGACCAGCCTCGGCCAAATCTTTCGCTTCCGGCGGCAGGTTGAGCAATTTGAGATAGTTACGCACCATCCTGTCACTAATCGCCCGGCCCGTAAAGTTTTTCACCCGCCGCCCCACCTCGATCTGCAACTCTCGCTGGCTGGGCAGTTTTATCGTGTTCTCGCCGGGAACCCGGGTTCCCATCTCGATATTCAGCCGCTCCATAATCCGCTTTATCGACCGTGCCCTGGCGATAGCCGGGAGGTCCACCCGGGCTGCGTTTTCCGCCTCCTGCCGTTGATGGATAAGCTCCTCATCATCCGGCAATTTTTCGACGATACACTTCACCCGGCTGAACTGCTCAAACCCTCGTAGTACCAACAGATGATGTGCCCAGAAACGGCGCTCCCCCTCCCCCAACCGGTAGGCGGTTTGGTCTGGCTGGTCGGGGTCATCAATCCGGTACACATTGAGAGGCTGGCGTAACCCGACATCCTGAATAGAGTTGGCCAGGGCCAGAAGCCCGGTGTCCTCTACGGTGTCATTCGTCTCATCAACGGCCCCCCGCTCTTTGCCGCCTAAAATCAACAGCGCAAACGTATCCCCCTGTTCAGCCCGCAACACCAATTCCTGGATAGCTTCCGCCGGGGAGAGTGTTTTGTCGTTGACCGCTTCTCTCAGGTCATAGGGTAAAATATGGCGCGGTTGGGCGGCATCCGGCACGATGCGATCAAGATTTATTTCATAAACACGCTGATCGGTCGGGCGAAAGCCAACATCGACCCCGGACATCGTGCTGGCCAATTGGTCAATCGAATTCTCATCCCTTGTATCACTCTTTGAGGCACCCTTCGCCCCCAAATTACGTTGAATATTAATTTTTCGCCTGGCCATTCAGCCCCCTATCAACCTGCGCGTTCAAGCACTTCACGTCTTAAGCCCCGATACATATTGGCATACCGGGCAAATTCTCCGCCTTGACAAAAAACAAGCGGCGTTTGTGACTCCGTCGATTCCCGCACCCGCACCGAAGCGGTGATGGTGGTTTCAAAAACCAAATCCCCATACATATCCCGCACAACTTCCTCGGTCGTTTGATCGTAAACAGTGCGGGGGTCGGTATTATTGACCAACAACCCTAGCACTTTCAGCGTCGGATTGTACCACTTCTGGGCCGAGTAAACATACTCCATCGTATCCCCCAGCGCCCCTCGCCCCCCGGCTCCCGGGTCCACCGGAACCAACACATAATCACTGGCCGCTAAAGCGTTCATCGTCAAACGGTCCAGACTGGGTGGACAATCAATCAAGACCCAATCCACCAAATCAATCCGGTGGATTTGATCGACCGCCGCTTTTACGCGGGTCAAGCAACTACGCAACCGCAACTCACCTCCCTCGATTTGCGTCTGACCGCTCTTAATACCTTTCAACCCCTCATCAGCCGGCACAACCTGCAAACTCTCAAAATTTGATTGGCGCACCGCCGCCCCCAGCATACCATCATTGATAAGCACCGAAGAGAGCGTTTCCTCCCCGGCGTACACCCCAAAAAAAGCCTCACCTAACGTCTTTTGCGGATCGACATCAATACACAAAACATGAAACCCGGCTTCAACCAACGCCCCGGCTAAATTAAACGTCGTCGTGCTTTTTGC
>CAZWZZ010000631.1:0-4397 GCA_964638395.1 uncultured Caldilineaceae bacterium | reverse complement strand
TCGGCAAGTGGCACCTGGCTCCCCCGGAAGAAACCACGACTGCCGGCCCCTTCCACCGCTGGCCGCTGGGACGTGGTTTTGAGCGCTACTACGGCTTTTTGGGTGGCGATACCGACCAGTACTTCCCCGATTTGACCTACGACAACCACCCGGTCCCTGCGCCCAAAACGCCCGAGGAAGGCTATCACCTGAACATTGATCTGGCCGATAAAGCCATCGAATTTATTCAGGATGCCCACGTCAACGCCCCGGATAAGCCCTTCTTCCTGTATTACGCCACCGGCGCCGGACACGCCCCCCACCATGTCGAGCCGGAATGGATTGAGAAATACAAAGGTAAATTTGATATGGGCTGGGACGAGTACCGCAAAATCGTCTTTGAACGCCAAAAGGAAATGGGCATTCTCCCGGCAGGGGCAGAACTTTCCGCGCACGATCCCGACGTGCCGGAATGGGATTCCTTATCGAATGACGCCAAGAAAATGTGCGCCCGCCAGATGGAGGTCTACGCCGCCTTTTTGGAACAAACGGATTATCACTTTGGCCGCATTGTTGATTATCTGGAAAAACTGGACGAACTGGACAATACCATTGTCGTTATCATCTCCGACAACGGGGCCAGTGCCGAAGGGGGCGTCCACGGCACCTTCAACGAAACCCTGTTCTTTAACACTGTTGAGGAAACCCTGGAAGATAATCTCGAACACTATGATGAATGGGGCAGCCCTAACACCTTCCCCCATTATTCCTGGGGCTGGACCTGGGCCGGCGATACCCCCTTCCGCCGCTGGAAGCGGGAAACCTATCGCGGCGGCGTCAGCGACCCCTGCATCGTGTTCTGGCCGGAGGGAATCAAGGCCAGCAACGAAATACGGACGCAATACGCTCACGCCGTTGACCTGGTACCGACGGTTCTGGAAGCATTGAACATCGAAGCGCCGGCGATGATTCGCGGCGTGCCGCAATCACCTGTCCAGGGGGTCAGCTTCGCTCACAGTTTTGACGATGCCGCGGTGGAAAGCAAACACCACACCCAGCACTTCGAGATGTTCGCCCATCGTTCCCTCTATCACGAGGGTTGGAAAGCGGTCTGCCCCTTCCCCGGCCCCAGTTTTGCCGAAGCGGCCCAGCAAGAACGCTACTTCGGGATGCCGTTGACCGCTGACCTGCTGAGTGATCTGGATGCCCACGGCTGGGAACTCTACAACGTAGAGGAGGACCCCGCAGAGACCAGGAACCTGGCCGCGGAGATGCCGGACAAGGTGCAAGAAATGGCCCAGCGCTGGTACGCAGAAGCCGGCAAATATGGTGTTTTGCCCCTGGGATCGGCTGAACTGGCCCGCATGAATGTTCCGCGCCCAAGCGTCTCCCGCCCGCGCAAGAAATATACCTATTACTCTGGCGGCGCGCCGATCGCCTTTGCCGCCGCTCCCAGGCTCTATAACCGTCCCTACAGCATCACGGCTGATGTGGTTATTCCTGACGGGGGAGCGGAAGGAATTTTGATGACCCATGGTAGCCGCAATGGTGGGTACGCGCTCTCTGTCAAGGATGGGCGACTGCACTACATCCACAACTATGTCGGGCTGGAAAAGTTCGAGGTGGTCTCAAGCGAACCGGTTCCTGCAGGGGAGGTCAGCCTGCGCTACGAGTTTGAGCCAACCGGTGACCCTCAGTTCCGGGAGGGCAAAGGCTCGCCGGGCCGCTTCCAGCTCTATATCAACGACAAGCTGGTCGGTAACCTGGAGGTTCCATATACCATCCCGATGACATTCGGCGTACTGGGCGCAAGCTGCGGCTATGCGGCTTTTGACTCCGTGAACCCGGAGGTCTATGAAGCGCCGTTCCGCTTCACCGGTGAGATCAAGCAGGTGGTCATCGATGTGTCGGGCGAGGTTATCAAAGACGATGAAGCCGAGTTGAAACGACTGATGACGCAACAGTAGTCTCCATCAGGAGCCACGTAGGTTGGGTTGAACGGGTTAAATTGCTCAACCCAACCTACAACTGCTTTTAACTGAATTGGGAGGTTTATAATGACTGAATTTCTGGAGTTACTGGCCGGTTTATCCGTGCTGGTCTTTGTCATTGGCAGTATGGCCAGTATGGGCCTCAGTTTGCAGATGGCCCACATCATCGCCCCGCTTAAAAACGTCAAACTGGTTGTTCTGGCACTGGTGGCCAACTTTATTCTGGTGCCGCTGTTGGCCGTGGTCATCACCCTGGTCATCCCTCTGGACGAACCAATCCGCATCGGCCTGATTCTACTGGCCACGGCGGCGGGCGCGCCCTTTTTGCCCAAGCTGGCGGAGGTGGCCAAAGGCAGTACTGCCTTTTCGGTCGGGCTGATGGTGCTGCTGATGGTGGCGACGATCATCTACCTGCCGCTGGTGCTGCCCCTCCTGCTCGGCGGGGTCGAAGTCAACCCCTGGGACATCGCCCAATCGCTGATCCTGCTAATGCTCATTCCGCTGGCCATCGGCCTGTTTGTCAGGGCGCGTTACGAGGAGATGGCGGCCAAGATACAGCCCACCTTTGGGCAAGCCTCCAACCTGGCCCTGCTGGTGCTGACGGTCGCGGGCCTGATTCTCAATTTCAGGGATATGATTGGCCTGGTCGGGTCGTTGGGGCTGCTGGCCGGGGTCATCTTTATCGTCGTGTCGCTGGTTATTGGTTACGTTCTGGGCGGCTCCGGCAACACCCGCAGCGTGATGGGCTTGGGCACGGCCCAGCGCAACATCTCGGCCGCGCTGGTGGTGGCCGGGCAGAATTTTGATCTCGACGTGATCACCTACCTGATGGTGATCGCCGTCATCGGGCTGGTGGTGCTGATGCCGGCCGCCGGTGAATTGGGCAAACGGCAGGCCAAAACCGCCGAAGCGGCCGGGGAGCCGGACGCGGCGCTGAAGCCGGCGTAAGTAATCGGGTGAGGGCTATTTTGAAAAGAGTCGGACAATCCAAAGGGGCGACACCGAAGATGAAAATCTCGTAGGACAAACTTAAGTTTGTCCTACGAGGTCTATTTTCAGAGGAGGTCCTGCAAGCTACCGGGCGAACATTGCCCCCCGACTTGATCGAGACCTTGACCAACCGGGAGATGGACGTGCTGCTGCTGTTAGCCGACCGCTTGACCAACAAGGAAATTGCCCAACAGTTGGGAATTTCCACCGAAACGGTCAAGCAGCACACCATCAATCTATACCGGAAGTTACACGTCAACAATCGTCGTCGGGCCGTGGCCCAGGCCCGTGACTCCGGCATTCTACCGCCCGGCTAAAGGATGGTCTGCCTTGCCCCGCAGACCTTTATCCCCTAAACATCCCCCAAATCTAATCCTTTTTAGGTCTACTTTTTTCCCTGTTCTCTCGATAAAATAGAGATAGCCTATTTTCAAGGGAGGAATCTATGGAAACCCAAACACCCATTCGGGTGATGGCCGTCGATGACCATCAGATATTGCAGGTGGGCATCAAATTTTTGTTGTTGGCCTTTGAGGACATCGATCTCGTGGCCGAAGCCACCAGTGGGGAGGAGGCCCTGCGGCTGTGTGGCCAGGCCCGGCCGGATGTCGTGTTGATGGATGTGATGATGCCGGGCATGGATGGCATTGCCACCACCCGGGCCATTCGGGAACGGTATCCCCACAGTCAGGTGGTGGTCCTGACCAGCTTTCTGGACAAAACGTTGGTCCGGCAGGCGACGCAGGCCGGGGCTATCGGCTATCTGCTCAAGGGCATCCCCATCGATGAGATTGCCGGAGCCATTCGGTCAGCGGCTCAGGGGCGGCCCAGCTTCTCCCCGGAGGTGTCCCAAACTTTGATCCAGACCGCCAACGGTAGCGGCTTACCCTTGGGAACAGACCTGACAGAGCGGCAGCAGGAGGTGTTGGCCTTGCTGGCCGAGGGCTTGAGCAACAACGACATCGCCGAGCGGTTGATCCTCAGCCCTTCTACCATTCGCCATCACGTCAGCGAAGTGCTGTCCAAGCTGCACGTGGCCAACCGGGCCGAAGCGGCGGCTCTGGCCGTGCGTCACAATTTAGTCCAGCCGCTCACCACCGGGGAAAGCGACCGTCCGATCATTTCCTGTCACTCCTCTTTCACCATCCCGGCCATCCTGTAACCCTTCGGACAAGCGCCAAAATCAGTAGCTCGCCGCATCCTGAGTAAACCGAGGCACGAGGTTGTATCGAAGGGTGGGATTGTGGTCTACTAAAAATAGCCTCCCTGGACGATAGGTTATTTTTGTTTGGGTCATGTGTACCAGAAAAAAACTCACCGAATGTCCGATGTGTTGAAAATTATTCTGCTTTAGAATTAAGGTGGGCGGAGACTCAGATATCGTTACTGTCACGAAGTTTTCGCCACTCCTTAGAACACGGATTGGCAGGATGGAAC
>CAZWZZ010000630.1:0-4397 GCA_964638395.1 uncultured Caldilineaceae bacterium | reverse complement strand
CCTGCATCAGGGCGCTGGCCCCCAGGCGGTTCGCCCCGTGGTCGGAGAAGTTGGCTTCGCCAATGATGAACAGGCCGGGAATAGTACTCATCAGGTTGTAATCGACCCACAGCCCGCCCATTGTGTAATGCAGGGCCGGGTAGATACGCATCGGCACTTCGTAGGGGTCTTCGCCGGTGATGCTGGTGTACATATCGAACAGGTTGCCATACCGGTCGCGGATTACGTTCTTGCCCAAGCGTCCAATGGCATCGGCAAAGTCCAGGTACACCCCATTTCGCTGCTCACCGACCCCGTGCCCTTCATCAACCACTGTTTTGGCGTTCCGGGAAGCCACATCACGCGGAACCAGGTTACCAAAACTGGGATACTTTTCTTCTAAGTAGTAGTACCGCTCCTCTTCGGGAATTTGGGCAGCCGGGCGGTTATCGCCCGCTTTGCGCGGCACCCAGATGCGGCCATCATTACGGAGCGACTCACTCATCAGGGTCAGTTTCGATTGGTGTTCGCCGGTGGGCGGAATGCAGGTTGGGTGAATTTGGGTGAAGCAGGGATTGGCGAAAAAAGCGCCCTTTTTGTAGGCTCGCCAGATGGCGGTTCCGTTGCAGCCCTTGGCGTTCGTGGACAGATAGAAGACGTTGCTGTAGCCGCCCGTGGCCAGGATCACCGCGTCGGCGATGTGGGACTCGACTTCGCCGGTAACCATATCGCGGGTGACAATGCCCCGCGCCCGGCCGTCGATGACTACCAAATCGAGCATCTCGCTCCGGGTGTTCATATCCACCTTGCCCACGTTGATCTGGCGAGCTAAGGCTTGATAGGCCCCCAGGAGCAACTGCTGGCCCGTTTGCCCCCGCGCATAAAACGTCCGGGAGACCTGCGCCCCACCAAAGGAGCGGTTGTCCAGCATACCGCCATACTCGCGGGCGAAGGGGACGCCCTGGGCCACACATTGGTCGATGATGGCGTTGCTGACCTGGGCCAGACGGTAGACGTTGGCCTCGCGGGAGCGATAATCCCCCCCCTTGACCGTGTCGTAGAAGAGGCGGAAGATGCTGTCGCCATCATTCTGGTAATTCTTGGCGGCATTGATCCC
Organism: uncultured Caldilineaceae bacterium; assembly: GCA_964638395.1. Classification (GTDB taxonomy): domain Bacteria; phylum Chloroflexota; class Anaerolineae; order 4572-78; family J111; genus CAZWZZ01. The sequence goes on along the minus strand of CAZWZZ010000630.1, from coordinate 3,301 downwards.
CCCCTGCGCGGCCACACTGTGCGCCCGGCGCGGGCTATCTTGATAGCAGAAGCATTTGATATTATAGCCCAGCTCCCCCATCGTGGCGGCAGCGGAGGCCCCGGCCAAACCGGAACCGACAATAATCACTTCATATTTTCGTTTGTTCGCCGGGTTGACCAGCTTCATATCGAACAGACGCTTGTCCCACTTTTCGTGAATGGGACCTTCGGGGATGTCGGCATTTAGTGTCCCTTCGGTAAATGTCGGCATCGTTTGGACTGAACTCTCAGTTGTTGTTGCCATAGTCAAAACCTTCCATTCTTATCTTAGCTAATAAATCCGAACAGGATGGCCAGCGGCACAAGGGCAAAGCCCAGCGGAATAGAGACCGCGACCAGGGTGGCCAAAATGCGGATGAACGTTGTGTACGTTTTGTTATTAAGCCCTAAAGTTTGGAACATACTCCAGGTGCCGTGGTAAAGGTGCAAGGCCAGGGCTGCCAGGGCAATAAAATAAATGATCGACACCGCGCCGCCCCACATCTGGAAACCGCTCACCAGATTGTGATAGGCATCGCCCGGAATGTAATCAGGATTGACGCTAAAGGGGGGATACCAGGTGAAATGAGCCAGATGAAAAATGATGAAGAACAGGATGGCGACCCCGCCCCAGCGGATATACAACGACGCCGGATTGGTGGCCAGGGTCCGATGCCGCCCATACCCTGTCGGTCTGGCGCTCTGCGACTGTCGGGTGAGCGTAAAGAAGGCCCACACGTGCGCCACCAGCGCGACGATCAAAAGGAGCCGAAACAGAAAGAGGAAGTGGAGCGGCCCCAAAATCGGATGGCCGAACTCGCGTAAACCGTGAGCATACTCATTAAAGTACTCGGCCCCACCACCAAAAAAGCCGAACACTTTCAAATTGCCATACATATGCATGACAACAAACCCAATCCAGATCAGACCGGTGACGGCCATAATCACTTTCTTACCAATCGTCGATTGGTAGAGCCGCAGCACACCGATGCTCGACACACTCGTACTCATATGAAGAAACCTCCTTGTTTTTCTTCCTACATAACTACTTTTAATTGATTGTGGCATTTGGTACAGGAAATTTGCGATCATTATACACTGTTTTAACCTGAACGCAAGGGATTTAGGGGATTTTTGGAAAATTTGGTATAAAATATCTGAAAGAACTAAACGTTCAATAAAATTTGAAAGTTTTGTGCAGGAATTGTACACTATTCAGCCCCGGTCTGACCCGCCTCCCCCATAAACGCCTCAATAATCTCCCGCATCGAGCCATCCGCTTGAAAACCGAGGGCCTGCCCCACTGCCATTAAGTTAGTAGCATCCCCCATCCCCACAGACTTTCTATTTTTACGATCCGCCCGTATAATCAGCGGCAGCCTCAACACATCGAAATTTGAGGCTTCATGACCATCATAGCGGGAGGAACAACGAGGAGAGAAACAATGAATGTCAACGGAACCCATTATCGCACCATCTGGCTCAAGACCGATAATCCCAACGTAGTCCAGATCATCGACCAACGCCATCTGCCCCATCAATTCGTTATCGAGGGTTTAGCCACGGTCGAGGCGGTGGCCCGGGCCATCAAGGAGATGCACGTCCGGGGGGCGGGCTTGATTGGGGCCACGGCGGGGTATGGCATGTACATCGCCGCTCTGCACGCGCCCCGCACCTCGGCCCCGGCCTTTATGGCTGACCTCCGGGCCGCCGGGGAGCAACTCAAGGCGACACGCCCGACAGCGGTCAATCTGGAGTGGGCGGTCAAACGGCAACTCGAAGCGATTGGGGCAGCGGGTGATGACATCGAGCAGAAGATACAGGTGGCCCTGGATACGGCTCAGGCCATTGCCGATGAGGATGCGGAGTTTTGTCGCCGCATCGGGCAGCACGGTCTGCCCTTGCTGGAGGAAATCAGCCGCCGTAAAAAAGGGGAGCCGGTCAACGTCTTGACCCACTGCAACGCCGGCTGGCTGGCCTTTGTCGATTACGGCACGGCCACGGCCCCCATCTACGCGGCCCACGACAGCGGCCTGCCGGTTCACGTCTGGGTCGATGAAACCCGGCCCCGCAATCAGGGCGCTCGGCTGACGGCCTGGGAGCTGGGCCAACACGGCGTGCCCCACACCATCATCGCCGACAACGTCGGCGGGCATCTGATGCAGCACGGCCTGGTAGACATCGTCATCACCGGCACCGACCGGACCACCTACACCGGCGACGTGGCCAACAAAATCGGCACCTATCTCAAAGCCCTGGCCGCCCACGACAACGGCATCCCCTTCTACGTCGGCCTGCCCTCCTCGACGTTCGACTGGGAGCGACGGGACGGCCTCCGGGAGATCCCTATCGAACAGCGCGAGGGAACCGAGGTCAAATATATCCCCGGACTCCACGCAGGGGAAATCAAAAACGTGCTGCTGACCCCGGCAGATAGCCCCACGGCCAACTATGCGTTCGATGTCACCCCGGCCCGGCTGGTGACCGGCCTGATTACGGAGCGGGGCCTCTGCGAGGCGTCGGAGGCGGGCGTCTTGGGGCTGTATCCTGAGAAACGAGGCGCAGCGAATGTCTGACACAGAAACGCCCCAACCGCCGACCGATGCCGATGCTATCAAAGCCCAAGTGCGACGGGCGACCCGGAAAAAGGGGCTGGTCATCGTCAATACCGGCCAGGGCAAGGGCAAAACCACGGCGGCGTTGGGTCTGCTGCTACGGGCCTGGGGTCGTAACATGACGATCGGCGTTATCCAATTCTTCAAAAATGAAAATGCCCGCTACGGCGAGATTATGGCCGCCGAGCGGATGGGGGAGATCGACTGGCTCTCCAGCGGCGACGGCTTCACCTGGAGCAGCCGGGATTTGGATGAAACGACGGCTAAGGCTCGCCACGGCTGGGCCGTGGCCCAGGAAAAAATCGCCGGCGGTGACTATGATTTAATCATCCTCGACGAGTTCACCTACACCATGCATTACGGCTGGCTGGAGACGGAGGCCGTCGTCGAATGGCTCAGAGATAACAAACCGCCCACGCTGCACCTGGTCATTACCGGGCGGGATGCACCGCCAGCCTTGATCGACTATGCCGATCTGGTGACGGAGATGCGGCTGGTCAAGCATCCCTTCAAAGAGCAAGGGATCAAGGCCCAACCCGGCATCGAGTATTGAGTTCAGGCACAATCTAGCACACCGAGGCAGAAACGCAAATTAGTATCTAACCACGCACCTTCTTGCATTTTGAGCCAGAAAATTGATCCACGAAGGGCACGAAGTGACACGAA
>CAZWZZ010000629.1:2472-4399 GCA_964638395.1 uncultured Caldilineaceae bacterium | reverse complement strand
GTACACCTTGACGATATTTTTCATTTCGATGAGCGTGGCCATCGGGATCGCTTTCCACCCCTACTCAAACGCCGTTTCTACCGTAATCTCACCGGCAACAATTTTCTGCTCCGCTTCATCCACCAGCGCCTTGATTTCATCGGGGGTATGCTCATCGTAATATTTGTTGCGGGCCAGCCCAACGCCACCTTCGGCGATGCCCAGCGTTTCCACCTCGCCGTAGGGCAGCTCCCCTTTGAGATGGAGGTCCAGAGCGCGGAAGAGAGAGTTATCCACATTCTTCATCATCGAGGTCAAAATTCGTTCGGCCTGGGCCGGGTCGGCTTCTTCAACGATGAGGGCCTGGTCGGAGTCGACGCCGAGGGCATAATGACCATCCTCAGCCGCTGCCTCGAAGACGCCCTGGCCCGTGCCGCCGGCCAGTTGAAAGACGATGTCGGCCCCCTGGCTGTATTGGGCTTTGGTCAGCTCCTTGCCTTTGGCCGGATCGAACCAGCTATCGGCAAATTGGCGGATGGCTTGAATGTCGGGGTTGGTGTCTCTGGCCCCCTGCTCATAGCCCACCATAAAGTCGAGGATGACCGGAATTTCCTGGCCGCCAATCGAGCCGATGACCGGTTCCGGGTTGATGCCCTCGATGTCATCCTGGGTGGTCATCGCGGCGGCATAGACCCCGGCCAGATAGGAGCCTTCATTTTGCTCGTACAGCACCGAGTAGACATTCCCGCAGTCGCAATTCTCATAATCGACCGGCGCATCGTAGATGATGAAGCGCTTGTCGGGATGTTGCGGGGCCAGTTGCTCTAAAAAAGAGACCATCTGAAACGTGCCGACGATGAAGACATCGAACGCTTCATTTTCGACCGCATCAATCATGGCCGTTTCCCATTGGGTCTCGTCCAGCCCGGCTTCAATCGTTTTGGCTTCGATGCCCAACTCATCCACGGCTCGGTCAACGCCCCGTTGGGCCGAGTCGAAGAAGGATTTATCGCCCAACACCCCATTGATGAACAGGATGACCTGCAAGGGCTCTTCACTTTCTCCACCGGCAGAGGCCGCTTCTTCAGCCGGGGCTTCGGTTTCGGACTCCCCCTCTGACGCCGTCTCCGGCGCAGTGCCGCCACCACAGCCAGCGACGAGTACTAGAACCGCCACCATCGACAACAACCATATTAATTTTTGCTTCATTGTTTATCTCCTCCAAGATAACTCAAGGTTGATCGGACATTAATTGTACAAACCACACTTATTGTACCACTAAACAGAGTAATTCGTGAAATTTTTGTTCATCGACGGCGCGAACGATGTTGGCCGTGGCCGGACTCTGGCTGCTTGGCCGGTAATCGACGATGGTTTGGCCCCGGGCCAGGTTGTGACCGGTTTCGACGGCGATGGGCCGGACCTCGGCATTGGTGACGATGTCGGGACGGAGGGCTACAGCAGCGGCCAGCGGGTCGGCCCAGGGAATGGTGGGTTGTCCCCATTGGGCCATCGCCTGCTCGATGTAGACGCTCATCCCCTGCACGAATTGGGTCACAGGCGATTCCCCCGCCTCAATCATCGCCCGCCACTCGGCAAAGGGCGTGGCGTGGGTCAGCGACGCTTCCCAGGAAACCAGCCACACCCGCTCGGCCACGGCCTGGCAGGCATCGAAGACAATCTTGGCCGCTTCGGGATCGACGGCGATGTTGAACTCGGCCGGGGGTGAGGTGTTGCCCCGGCCATCGACGGCGGCGGCCATCATCACAATCCGCTCGAAATGGGTCAGCAGGTCGGGCGCGAGGCGGAGGGCCAGGGCGATGTTGGTCAACGGGCCGAGGGTCAACAGCGTCAGAGCGCCGGACTGCTCGCGGGCCAGGCGAATCAGGGCTAACGCGGCATGCTCCGCCTCGATGAGCCGGGTCGTCTCGGCCCGGCCCACGCCGCC
>CAZWZZ010000629.1:0-2372 GCA_964638395.1 uncultured Caldilineaceae bacterium | reverse complement strand
CTACATCCCCCACACGTTAATAGTCTGTTGGCGATAGGTTTCAGTCCGATTGAAAATTTTCTGTGCCCAGGCTTTGGTCGAACGTCGATCAAAAATAACGAGATGCCCTTCTTCGGCCTGACAACGATCCATATAGGTCCACGTTTGAGCGAGGCCCGCCTCGATGGTTTTCGGCAAAGCGTGGCGTAAAATCTTGAGTTCAACCACTATTTTCTGGACCTGATCGTGATGAGGCCAGAGAATGAGCAAATCGGTTCGCATCCGCCCCAACCCATACTCTCGCTCAATGCGGCCCCCTCCATTGACAATACGTTGCAAAAAGGCCTGGAGCAACAACTGCGGCCCGGCCTCTTTGTAATCAAAGCGCCCCAGCCAATGCTCCGAATGTTCCCGAAAAAATTGCTGAAAAGCAGCCAACAGCTTATCCATATCCAGGTGTCCATCAGCCCGAATATACCAGGCTGGCTGGTGGGCGATGGTCATCTGGGCGCTATAGGTCAACGCTCTGGGAATAACCTCTTGATAGATACGATTGGCGATGGATAGTTGCCCCTCCGTGCGAATCAAGCCCAAATCACGCACATAAGCAATATCATCCGTCGGAATCAAATCCGGGTCGCCACTGCCGGCCAGAAGCGGCTCGATGACCCGGCGCACCCGTGCCTCTTGCAGTTTGTCAACCAGTTGATCGAGATGGGTTTCCCGGCGTTCAATCAGATTCTCTTTGGCCTGAACGATGATGTCGCCCGTAATCCGGCTCTGTCGCTCTCGGCTCGCCGGTATTTTGAAGGTTGCTTCGTACCCCAAAGCGTTCACTAACCAGGGCTGTCCCTGAGTCAGCGCCCAGGCTAAATTCAACGCAGACGGCTCGAATACCTGCCCCGTTTCTGCAGTATGCTGCTGATAGAGACGTTCCATTTCTGACCGGTCAAAATTTCCCAGACGGAGCGACTCGGCTTTGATGTTGAAGGCGCTGCCACCGGTGATGATTGCTTTGCTTTGGTCGGAATGGATGCGATAATCCCGTACATCCCGCACGCCGCAGAGGATGACGCTGTGGGGAAAGAGGCGGGGGCGTTTTGGGTAACCGGCTCGCAGTTGGCGCAGGACGGAAATGAGCGTATCGCCGATGAGCGAGTCTATCTCATCAATTAGAATAACCAACGGTTTGGGGCTGTTCTCCGCCCAGCGAGTCAACATTTCGTTAAAGGCGGCATCCGCCCCAAACTGTTCGAGAATCTCCTGCCGCTGCTCTATCAGAAATCTATCCTGCAAAAAATCCCGCGCCCAGGCTGCCATCTCCCCCAAAATGGTGCGGATCCCCCGCTGCACATCTTCACGAGCGGATTGGGCCATTTCGACATTGACATACAGACAGCGATATTTTTCTTGTGCGTTTAAATAATCCATCAAAGCCAGTAGACAGGACGTTTTGCCGGTCTGCCGGGGGGCGTGCAGGACAAAATATTTCTTCTGGTCGATCAGGGTCAATATTTCGGGATGTTCCAGACGCTCCAGAGGCGGCAGGCAGTAATGATCGTCACAATTGACCGGCCCGGCAGTGTTAAAAAAGCGCATCATCCTCAATCCTGGCCGTTTAGAAAGGCCTCAAATTCAGTTCGGGTCGGCATTGACGGCTGCGCCCCGGCTTTGGTCGTGGACAAAGCCCCGGCTGCCGCGCCCCAGACGACGGCTCGCGGCAGCGCATACCCTTCGACCAGGGCGGCAGCCAGCCCGCCGTTGAAGGCATCCCCGGCGGCGACGGTATCGACGGCGGGCACTTTGAAGGCGGAGACAAAGGCCTCCTCCGGCCCGTTCTCCCCCTGCGTGGCGTAGAAAACGCCCAGAGCGCCCATTTTGATGATGACCGTCGTCACGCCCCGGGCCAGCAGGGTCTCGGCGGCGCTTTGGGCCTCATCCGTCGTTTTGACCGGAAAGCCAACTAAATGGGCGGCTTCGACCTCGTTGGGGGTGATAATATCGACCAACGGGTATAAATCGGGTGGTAAATTTTGGGCCGGGGCGGGATCGAGGATGACGGTGACGCCCTGCTGTCGGGCCAGGCGGGCGGCGGCGATAACTTGCTCCAGCGGCACTTCCAGTTGCAGCAATAGAACGTCGATGTCATCCAGATGGCGTTCGAGCCGTTCGACATCGCTCTTGTCAACCCGGCCATTGGCCCCGGGGATGACGATGATGTTGTTCTGAGCCTGGTCATCCACGGCGATGATGGCCACGCCGGAGGAGACGCCCGCATCGACAAAAATAGCGCCGGTCTCAATGCCCACCTCGTTGAGATGGGCCAACAACGTCTGGCCGAAACTATCCTCGCCGACGCGACCAAACAGCCGGGTCGGGACGCCCAACCGGGC
>CAZWZZ010000628.1:0-4404 GCA_964638395.1 uncultured Caldilineaceae bacterium | reverse complement strand
TCTTCAAGAGCGTTCCAGGTCGGTCGAATCGAAGCGTAGTAGCTGACCGGCCTCAACAACCGCTCCAGGTCGTGAACGTGGCCCTGTTCCCGCTCATAATCGGCCAACTCATAATCGTGATCCATCTTGATGGCGTCGAAGGGGCAATATTCGGCGCAGTAGCCGCAGTTCATACAAATGTCGGTATCGATGTAAAATTCGGCGGGCTGGGGAATGGGCTTGCCGGTATCCGGGTCATTCGTGCGGACAATCCAGATACATTGGGGCGGACAAACCTTGGCGCAGATGCCGCAACTGGTGCAGCGGTTCTGCTCGGCCCACTGTTCCCGATCAAAATCGGGGGCATCTTTGGGTACCTCATAATCGGTCAGGAGAAAAGGCAGAAAGCGGAAATTTTCCGGCGTTTTTAGCTTCTGCTCCGGATACTCGACCGTGAACAGACCCGCGCCCTCCGGCCCTTGCCGCCGGGCAAAGGCTTCCTCATTCAAGGCGCTGCTGGGAAAATATTTCAGATCGTCGATAAAGGTATTGATGAAATTTTTGAGCGTAATGCCCAAACCTTTGGCAATTCCTAATCCAAACATTAGCGATCAACCTCTCCTAAGACGATGTCGATGGCCCCCAGAGCGATAATGGCATCGGCCACCTTGTTATCTTTACACATATCGGCCAGCGCGTTCAAATTGATGTAGGACGGGGGACGCACCCGGTAGCGCCAGGGGTTGCCGGAGCCGTTGCTGACCAGATAGAAGCCCAGTTCCCCTTTTGAATGTTCGATCCGGGTGTAAACCTCTCCGGCGGGCACGCGGATGATGTAGGCTTTTTTCCCGCCTAGAATCTCTTGCCCCGTGGTGGCCTCGATCCCCTCGAAGGCTTGCTGCAAAATCTTCAAACTCTCGCGGGCCTCCATAATTCGCAGATAGAAGCGGGCGAACACATCGCTGTCGGGCAAGGTCGGCACATCGAAATCGAAACGGTCGTAGATGCTGTACGGCTCCACCTTGCGGATGTCATACCGGACCCCGGCGGCCCGCAACAGCGGCCCGGTCACGCCGTGGCTAATCAATTCCTCCGCCGAGAGGTAGCCCACCTCTTTCGTCCGGGACAGCACAATTTCGTTGCCGGTCATCAACTCATCCAACTCATCCACGCCGCGAGCCAGCGTGTCACAAACCACCCTGGCCCGGTTGAGCCAGTCGTCGCTGACGTCGTAGGCGACGCCGCCGAAGCGCATATAGTTGCACATCATGCGGGAGCCGCTGGCCTCCTCGAACAGATCGAGAACCCGCTCGCGGGCCTCGAAGGCGTAGAAGAGGGGCGTACCCAACGCGCCCAGATCGTTCATCAGAAAGCCGAGCAGCGACATATGGCTAAAGACACGGGTCAACTCGGCCATAATGACCCGGATATAATCGGCCCGCTCCGGCACCTCTATATCAGCCAACTTTTCGACCGCCATCGCATAGGCCAGGTTATTTTGCATCGAGTTGAGGTAATCCAGACGGTCGGTGAAGGGCATATTCATCAACCAGGTGTTTCGCTCGCCGATTTTCTCGTGATTGCGGTGCAGATAGCCCAACACCGGCTCCAAATCGACAATCGTTTCCCCTTCCAGGGTGACGACCATCCGAAAGACGCCGTGGGTGCTGGGGTGTTGCGGCCCCATGTTGATGATGATCCGGTCGGAATCGAAATCGGTGATCTGGTGAATATCGCGGGAGTCGACCAGATGATCGAGGTTATGCTCCACCTCATCCGGCTGCCACGTCTCGATGTCCCAATCGCTGGGATAGACGACATTTTTGTTGTAAGGATTTTTGAACTCGATCCGTTCGTGGTGTCCCCCCGGCCAGCGACTATTGAAGGGCTTGACCGGCTCTTCGTAATATGGCTCCTCATAATCCTTACGCATCGGATGGCCGTCGAAGTCGTCCCACATCAAAATGCGCCGCATATTGGGATGGTTCGTGAAGTTGATGCCGTACAGATCATAAATTTCCCGCTCTTGCAGATAGCAGGTTTTCCACAACCCATACAGGGAGGGCAATTCGGGATCATCCTCCGAAACGCGGGCTTTGAAAACGAGCAGCGGCTTACCGGGGCGGCTGATGCTGTAGGCGTGGTAGACAACCTCGAACCGCTCGGCCTTATCCCGGCCCATATAATCGACGCCGGTGATGTTGCTCAACAGTTCGTAATGCAGCGCATCACGAATGTAGCGAGCCGCATCAACAAGATGCTCCGGTTTGATAAGCAGCGTGTCAGCCTCGGCGATGACGGCCTCGGCGGTTCCCAACGCCTCGTTCATCGTGATGGCCAGGGCTTTGGCCTCATCGGTCGGCGTCGTGTCCCACTTGGGCAATTTCGGCGGTCGAGCGACCCGCTTGGGGCGGGATTTGGGGTCGGAGTCGGCCTCCTCTTCGCTCTGCCCGCCATTGGCCCGCTCCTTCTCCAGCGTCTCTTTGATGAGCGGAATATCGCGGGGATCGACCAAATCAGGCCCAAGAATGGGGATCGGCACCGACTCGTTGCGCTCATCTTTCTGATACCAGGGCACAGTTCGCAGCGATTGCCCCTTGATCTTCTCTTGCAGGGCGACGAGGCCGTACAGCAAGGCTTGCGGCGTGGGCGGGCAGCCGGGTACGTACACATCGACCGGCAGAAACTTGTCGATACCGGAGACAACGTTGTACCCTTCCTTAAACGGGCCGCCCCCGGTCGCGCAGGCCCCCATACTCAACACATATTTCGGCTCTGGCATTTGGTTATAAAGACGCACGATCTGGGGAACCATCTTTTTGGTGACCGTGCCGGAGACGATCATCAGGTCGGACTGCCGGGGGGTGGCCCGGTAGAGGGCCGCGCCGAAACGATCCTGATCGTAACGGGACGCGCCGGTGGCGATCATCTCGATAGCGCAGCAGGCCAGACCAAAGGTCATCGGCCACAGCGAGTAGGCCCGCCCCCAGTTGTAGAGGGCATCCAGCTTACTCAAGAAGACATTTTGGCGTAGCTCTTGGGGAACGTCATCCGTTCCATTTTTGTTTTTGGGGGGCGCTTCCATGACCATAATAACGGCATCCTTTATGACGCAGTATAAACTTTGAGACAGGTATTCCGCTCCTCACGGGCTTACTAATATACCATAGCGTTAACTTCTTTGTCAATTTGTATTGGACAACAATCTAATGTTTAATAATAAAAAAGTTGGTTTAGTTACTAAAAATTGATTTTTTGCTTCGGTTGTGATATTATTCGTCCTACGGTTATGTTGTTTAAGCATAGCGAGATTAAAACGTAAAACGTAATTGGCGATCTTACGTTTTGCGTTTTACGGTCTATCTTTTATGACTTACCAAAGAGATACCAAATTTCTTCTTCGTCCTGAGCGAAGTTGATAACGAGGAGGTTATTTAAGAATGAAGGACCAGTTTGGTCGAGAAATCAACTACTTACGCATCTCTTTGACCGACCGCTGTAATTTGCGCTGCGTCTACTGCATGCCGATGCACGGCCTGACTTTTGTGCCCAACGAGGAGTTGTTAACCGCCGATGAATTGGAGCGGGTGGTGCGGGCCGCCGTTGAGGTCGGTTTTTACAAGGTGCGGCTGACCGGTGGCGAACCGACCCTGCGCCAAGACATCGTCGATATTGTCCGCCGCCTGTGTAGCATCGACGGCGTGGAGCAGATGGTGATGACCACCAACGGCTACCGCCTGCCCTACATCGCCGAGGATTTGGTCGCTGCCGGGATGAAGCGGGTCAACATCCACGTTGACTCCCTCAATAAGGAAAGCCTGGCCAAAATTATGCGGCTGGGGACTTATGACAAAGCCTGGGCCGGCATCGAAGCGGCGGAGAAAGCGGGCCTGACGCCGATCAAGCTGAACGCGGTCATCACTCGGGGCTACAATGATGACGCCGCCGTCGATCTGGCCCGGCTGACGCTGGAGAAGCCGTGGCAGATACGCTTTATCGAACTCATGCCCTTCGGCGGGCCGACCGAAATTCAACTGGAGCATTACGTCTCCAGCGAAGAGGCCAAAGGCTGGATCGAGTCCACATTGGGGCCGCTCTTTGAGGTTAACGAGGGCAAACTGGATGGCGAAGCCCGCGTCTATCGCCTGGCCGGGGCCGAGGGCACGGTCGGCTTCATCAGCCCGGTCAGCAACCCCTACTGTGACGACTGCAACCGCATGCGCCTGACGGCCGATGGCCGGATGCGGCTCTGCCTGCTATCGGACAAGGAAATCAACTTTCGGGACACCCTTCGCAACGGTGGCAGCCACCGCGACCTGGTGGCCCTGTTCGAGCGGGCCATCCGGGCCAAGCCGGTTGGCCACGAACTCAAAAACGGCACGTTTGCCGAAAATCGGACGATGAGCCAAATTGGTGGGTAAAAAA
>CAZWZZ010000627.1:0-4416 GCA_964638395.1 uncultured Caldilineaceae bacterium | reverse complement strand
CGACGGGTCAGGCCAACGACGAGGCGATAAAGCCGGTCCCGCTGGGTTCTGACCTCATCCTCATCCCGCCAGGGCTGGCCCACCTCCCAATCGGCGGCCAAAATATAAGGGTGGGTCAGCGGTTGGGAGATGCGCTCCCACCAGCCGCTACTGCCCGCATCCAGCCAAAATTGAACGGCGACGGGCCGGTTGCTCATAAGGAACGTCGTCGCCGGGGTGATGAGGACGGCCTCCTCCGGGGCGGGGTCCCAGCGGCGTAGGTATTGAGCGGCCATAATGCCCTGCTCGATCATATCGACGTAAGCCAGGCTCAACTCATCGACCGTGGGGTAACGGGAGTGGCCAGGGTTGAGCAGGTCGATCTTGAGCGGAACCCGCTCGGCGACGCGCCGAAACTGGCGGGCCGAGTCGATCAGGTGGGCCACAATCTCCCCCGCTTCCTGTTGGCCGTGGAAGCCAAAGCCGGGCTGGGACAGTACCTCGCCGAAGAGACGGCTGAAAAAGTGGTCGAGAACCGGCGGCGGCGACTCGGCCTGAATGGCGGCCAGCCACTCCCGCAGCCGGTCGAAATGCACCCCGGCCTCGTAGGAAATCCGCTCCCGGACCTGCCCCTCGATCTGGTCGAAAGCGGTCAACACCCCCGCCTCCCGCTCATACTGGCGGTACACCACCTGGGTCAACAAACTGGCCCGGATCAAATCGAGGTTGGCGATGGCCTGGTTGAAGGCTTGAGTGACGTCGAACGGCTCCGGCAGCAGATACCAGCGGGGGAAGGCCAGCCGGGCCAGAGTCAACATCGTCTTAGCCGCCGCTTCCTCGCTCAAGGGGCGGGAAGGGCGGTGGGAGCGAACGGGGATGTCCAGCCGTTCCATGCGATCCATAAAGGCAAAGCGCAGGGCATCGCTGACGAAGGGAGCCAGCACCACGATGTCGTCGGGGGAGGTGCCGCTGTTAACCACCTCGGCGATTTTAGCTGCCACCCAGTCGATCATCTGCGGATAGAAGCGGGTTTGCTCGAAGTGCATGGCGTTGCGGGCATCGGCGATTGGGAGATTAGGGGATTGGGAGGTTAGGAGATTGGGAGATTGGGGATTATTACCAGCTTTTTGTTTTTCATCCACCCCATTTGTTTTCTTAGCCATTCCGTCATTCAAAATCCCCCCTAACCGACCGCTCAGATCGAGCATATCAGGCGAGGCGACGTGGGAGTCGGTCAGACGGATGGTGTCATCGGCCAGCTCTTGCAGGGCGTGGGCTGTTTTCCAATTGGCCCCCAGGAAAATACGGTAGCCGGCCTCCTCGTCGTAAATCAGCAGGGATTCCTCGGCTTGAGGCAGCCAATCACGGAGGGTGGCGTGGGCGAAGGGGGTGTCCTCCTCGATGTTGTCGGCGATGAGGTAGCGATAGCGGCCCACCAGATAGGCCCGGACGTAGGGCATGGCCCATAGATGTTCCCGAAACATATCCATCCGCAGCGAAAAATCGAGCAGATTGCGGGCCAGACAATATTCCCGGAAACGGTTGGCGCAGGCCTGGGTATGCTCCAGAGCCACGCGGCTGTTCGGCTCCAGGGTCAACGAGGCGGCCAACCGCTGCCCAACCTCGGTGTGGGGGATGCCTAGCAGAGCCGCTTTGTTCAGGTTGTCCAAAATCTGGCTCATCAGCCGGGGTAGGGAGATGGTAATCGGCACTACGTTGGGGTCGAAGTAGCCCTGCTTGAGCAGGGGGTCGATGGCCCGGTGCAGATAATATTGGGAGGTTTCGATGTCCAGAAAGATGGGCGGCTGGTTGGGGCGACCAAAGCCGGCCGGCCCGGCCACCAGCGGCCAGAAGAGATCAATCGTCCGCAGGGCCAGACCGCTCATGGTCAACACATCGACCGTGCCCGCGCCGGGCAGCCCGGCCTGCCGCAGCAAATCGCGGTAAGGACGGGCCAATGTCTGCTGCGGCACGAGAACGAGAATCTGGTTGGCCGGGATGTCCCCGGTCAACCAGTCCCGCAGCCGCTCGACGCCGTAGGTTGTTTTACCGCTACCGGCCGGGCCGGTCAGGAAGGTGGTGGGCATGGGTTAATCCTGAAATTATGCTGCAAAATGTAGATCAATGAGTGTCTTGGTCATCACTTGCTCAAACTGCTGATAGGCCGGAACCTGGCCTAATCGTTCCAGGCTAATCTGACGGGCTAATGGCTCGTACAGGGAGCCTACGCTCAAACGCCGACGACGGCGGGGCTGTTCGGCCAGAGCGGTTTGAATCACCCGGTTTAAGGCTTCTTTGGGTTTGGGGATCGACTCCACCTGTTTGGGTTTACTGGGCAACCCCAATTGGTGAACGGCAACATTCGTTCCGACAACCGTGCCAAACGTCTCCGGGTCGGCCAGTAGCCAGGCTTCGATATTTTGAACCGGGATGATCGGCAGGCAATGGTCACACACCGGAGCCTCTGACTGGGCAATGAGGGCCAGGCCAGGCTCAATTCGTTCTGCGAACGCCCGGTCAGGCGTCGGCGCGTCGGCATCGGCGTGAACAATCAAGGCGTGATACCCGGCTACTTGACGGGCTGCTTCTAAAATCCGTTCCGCTTGATTGGAAAATTTTTCCTGATCCACAGCTCGTTTCACAGACATAGGCTCTAAAACTTCAACCACGGTCCGGCCTCGTGCCGAAAGTATTTTTTCAACCGTGCGTTGGATAATAATCGGCAGGAACCGTTCATCGGTTGGCCCCTCAGCGTAAAGGGCCAGGACTATGGTTTTCATCGCTGGCTTATTCCGTTGAGTTCAGCCAACGCTTCCCCAATGTCGGCACTATTCAGATAATCTTCAACTTGGCTGATAGTGTAAGCAAGTTCCTGCTTACCCAGACCTAAATCCATCTCAGTTTGTCGGGTGGCAACCACAGGGATGATGCGCGTGATCCTGATAGGTTGGGTAGATTGTCCCGGCTGAACTTGGGTGGTCATATGAGCAAAGAGTAAGCCCGGTAAAACGCCTTGCTGACCAACCAAAACAGGAGAATGGGTGTTAATGAGAAGTTGCCTTAAGGGTTCTTCTGCTTGCGTTGGATCATTAAAATCAGTGGCTAAATCTCGAAGTATATTGACTAAATTCTTGAGCCTGAAAGGATGAATACCATTTTCCGGCTCCTCGAAACAGAGAACCCCCCGATGCTGAGGATCATTTTTGAGGGTGACTAAGGCTAACATTCGCAATGTACCATCAGAAAGGACTTGCGAAGAGAATGACCGCCCATCTTGCGTTTTGGCCCAAATAAGGTATTGGTTCCGCGCTTCATCCTTTTCTATTTCGATGGTCAGAATGCCGGGAACTAAATTTGCTAAATCACGGGAAATGTCATTGAGTATGTATGGATCTTCGGCTTCCATGCGGGCCAGGGCATTGGGAATATAACGCCCATCTGAGGCCATAAATGGTTGAGCCACCATTGAACTTGGTTGGCGAAGCATCTCCGGATTTAATTGTAGAAATTTCCACGAACGCATCTCCTCACGGGCAGCAAAGGCGTGAGGAAACTCTGTATTTGTCACCCCACTAATAACGGTTCGTTCAACTTTTTCTGCGACACTGGCTTTGCGTCCCCCGTGACCATCTTGGTGGAGATGGATTGTGGCCTGACCCGCCTCCATTTTCGTAGAGATGAAAGAGGTACTCCGTCCAGCTTTTAGGGGAGGGAACCAAATCTCTCGATGCTCCTTAGTGATATAATGCTTGGCCCAGCTATCTTCCCGGCGGAGAATAGGATCAAGAGATTCACGAATAACGTAGAGTCGCTCCAAACCTCGTTCATCATTACGACGAACAATCTCCAATTCATAACGCAAACGAGTATATTTCAATTCCTCTTGCGCCCCCCAATCATCCTCAACGTGTCGCTCGACCAACATCTCCACGGCCAAACGCATCCGATTGGTCGGGCGGCCATCCGGCCGGATGGTGAACAACTCATTGGCTTCGCCCCGCAGTTCCAGGAAAGCCGAGCGTAAGTCAGAATCGGCTAACTTGGCCAACAGGCGCAAGGCATCAAACAGGTTACTTTTACCGGCCCCATTTGGCCCGACAATGACCTGAAACGGGGCAAACTCTATTTTGAAATCTTGGAACGTTTTGAAGCCATCTAACTCTAAGCGGGTGAGCATCATCCTACTCCCTTTGCTAATCATCAACAGGATAAATTCTAGCACAGATGAGCGAGGTTGGGAAGAAGGGAGGGAAGGTTGGAAGTACGGAAGGCTGGAAGATTGGCTGTCTAACCAGTCTTAGTACATCCAAATTTGCTGTAGGCAGGGCATCCCGCTGCTACCTAAAATTAGATCCACTGAGTCTTCCACCCTTCCGGTCTTCCATCCACCCTCCCAATTATCCACCCGCGCCGATTTATGCTAAAATGGAACACTAT
>CAZWZZ010000626.1:0-4417 GCA_964638395.1 uncultured Caldilineaceae bacterium | reverse complement strand
ACGGGGTGACGTTGCTCAACCTGGTGGGTAAAAAAGTGTCAACTTATTCTGAACCGTCCCCAAATAACAAATGGCTAATCCTCATCCTTTTCCGGATCAGGCTGTTTCCAACTGAGGGACACCTTGAATTGCCCCTCGCCCATAGATTTGGCGATCATGGCCCCGGCTTTGGCATCTATCTTGATGCCAAATTCGATAGCCGCATTGCTGGGCTGGGCCTCTAAATCTTGCAAGGTGTCGATGACGCCGTTAGCACAGGCACGGATGGTGTCCAGAGTTTGGTTGTAAGCAGCCTGGCTCGCTTCAGAGGAGTCCGTGTCATCCTTGAGTTTGCCAAACCCGGCGGCCCCTTTGACATCGTCCGAGACCTCGATAAGGAGGGTAAAGCCATCTTTTGTGGTTGTTTCGATATAGTCGGTCATTAATGTCTCCAAATATTCAATAATTATCTACGGGAGCGGCCACCGCCCAATGGATCGGCGGCGGGCATGACGGGGGCGGCCTCTTCCTCATTCGTGACCTCTTCAGCGTTCTTCGGCGACATGCGCTGAACTAATTTATCAATCATCTCAAAAACCTTCCGCTGCCGGAAACCGGCAATAAAGCCAATGACGATTTGAAAAGCGATAACCGTGGTAGAGGATAACACATCTCCGGCCTCTGCACCTGTATTAGAGGAGAAGTTAACCACCAAGAAGCCAGCCCCGATGATAAAATAAACAAGCGCCCCCAGAATAAAACCCATCACCGGTTGTACAAAATAGTACATCACATATTGACGGTCGAAATCCTGTTTGATCGAGACGTGCCAATATAGGCTGTATAAGATACCGATCACACCGCCGATACCACCTGCCAGGGCTGAGAACCATGCGGCTCTGATTGCTACAAGCTGAGATGACTCTGACGTTACCGCACTATCCAAGAAACCTCGAATAACGTCTGTTAATATAAAGCCGGTGATGAAGGCCACCAGCCAGATAATGGCGTAGAAGAAGACTGCCGTGCCCCAGGTGTAGGACCAGCGCCGCAGGTTGTTTTTGCGGGTCAGCATCGTTTTGACCACGGCCACCCGATAGAGAGCCTCATCATACTGGCGGGCATCTTCAAAGATGATGTCCTGGGCCTGGCTCAACGTTCGCAGGGCAAATTCGGTGTCCTGGGTATTGACGCTCAACTCATCGGCCACTTTGTCGTACAACGCCTCGATCTCTTTATCCAGCTTTTCGCGCCGCTCCCGGCCAATGTAGCGGGTCACTTTCTGGGTAATCAGTTCATTCTGCTCGATGTCGGCCCGTTCCGCGACAGACAAAACACCGCTGATGGGGCCGCCACTAAATTTGGTGTCGTCCGGCAGAATATCCTTTTCCACAACTTGAATTTTTTCCGAAACGATACCCCCAATCGAGTCAATGCGGGCGCGGGGTGGGGCGATGCTCGGCGTGGGTGGTTGGGGCGGTGGAGTGGGTGTCGTAGGGGGCGGGGTTGAGGCCGACGGAATGTTGGGCGTGGGTGTCGGTGGCGGTGGGGTTGAGGGGGCAGAGGTGGGCGGCGCAATATCGACAGGGGCCGGAGTCATCGGTTCAGATGGCGGTGTTGTATCCACAGGGGGTGGTGTGATCGGTTCAGGCGGTGGTGGCGAGGTTGGTTCGGCGGGGGAGACCGGTTGGGATGTCGGCGGAGGCGTCGTCGGCGGTGGGGGGGCGGGCGCAGAGCCGGGAGTCGGACTGCCCAAATCGCCGGCGGGTGAACCGGGCGTGTCGAGATCGCTCAAATCACCATCCAAATCGGCAAAATCTTCGCCGGATGAGGCGGGGAAATCACCATCCAGATCGGACAGATCATCCTCGCCGAGGTCGAGGGAGAGGGTGTCATCTTCACCACTATCGAGCGAGGGGTCTAAGGGCGGCAGGGTAGGCTCAAGATCGGTTGAGGGTAACGTGGCGTCTAACGTCGAGTCTTCGGGTGAAGCAGATTCGCTGGTCTCTGTTGGCGGAGAGGCCAATTCCAGATCAGCCGGGGGCTGTTCCATAGCGAGGGGTAAGCCAAACTCATCGACCGCCTGGTCACTGCTGCTCGGCTCGGCCGGTTGAGGAACCGGGAGCGATTCGACGGGAACCGCGTCGGGCACGGGCGGCGGGGGGGGCGGTGGGGCAAAGTGGGCACCACTCGCTGAAGCCGGGGCCTCATCACGCTCGCCGCTTATAGAGCCTTCGATAACAGAACTATCCTCATCGTCCGTCTCCGGCGGCGTACCGCCGAACAGAAGGTCGATACCTTTTCCTTTTTCTTCACCTGCCCCGCTACTTCCGGGGCCTTTCCCCCGCAGGCTGGATCGCTTTTTCGCCATAGTGGATAGTTACCTCCGCAGATTTTACTTTACCTTAAAATAGCCTGGCCTATTATACCACAAACATAAATTATCGTCATCTATGGCTTCACATTTTATGTCAAAATGTCTGTCAGGCCAAATATGTATCAATCTGTTGTTTTTTCCACGTTTTCGGCATACTGTTGTACTTCCCGGCGTAGGTCGGAGACGCCAATCGGTTTTTGCATGTAGCCGTTACAGCCGGCGGCTAGACAACGCTCTTTATCCCCTTTCATCGCATTGGCTGTCAAAGCGATGATGGGAATATGGGATAGATTGGGGTCGGCCTTGAATTTGGCGGCTGTTTCCAGGCCATCCATCCCCGGAATATTGATGTCCATCAATATCAAATCCGGGACTCGCTCCTCAACAATGGATAAACTTTCGTGGCCCGTTTCGGCCTCCATCATTTCATGCCCCATCGACTCGAGGACCCGGCGCACGAACAATTTATTTTCGTAATTATCTTCAACATATAAAATCAACATTTTTTGCTTCCTCCGGTGATGTTCCTCCCTATAAAAATTTCGGTCAGTAATCTCCCTCTACTCTCGAACAGCCAGGCTATCTTCTGTTTTTGCTATAGGTATTGTAAAAGAGATAGTTGTACCGACCCCTTTTTCACTCTCTAGCCAAATTTTTCCTTTATGGGCCTGCACTAAATGTCGGCTAATGGCCAACCCTAGCCCCGTTCCCAGACCGCTGGCCCGGATGGTTTCGCTTCGCCAAAATTCATCAAAAACCTGGGGTATTTCCTCCGGCATCAACCCGCTGCCCGTATCTTTGACACAAATCGTCACGTTGTTTTCATCCGCTTTGGCTATAAGCGTGATTGAGCCGTGGTCGGTGAATTTGGCAGCATTATTCAGCAAATTAAGAATAACTTGCCGGATACGCTTCCGATCTCCCCGAATAAGGGGCAGATCATCGGCGACTTCCATCTTAAATTCCACATCGTTCTTTTCGACATAGGTTTTACCGCTCCGGTCCATCTCTTCTAACAACTCCCGGATTGAGAACAGTTCCAGCGATAAACTGATGCCTTTGGCCTGCAACTTGCTCAAATCGAGCAGATCATCTAAAAGACGGAGCGCATTCTTCAAGTTGTCGGAGACGATATTGATGGCATGCCGCTGTTTCGGGTTCAACTCGCCCATCGCTCCATCTCGAACGAGATCAAGATAGCCTCTGATCGGGGTGAAGGGTGTCCGTAAATCGTGAGAGACGACGCTAAAGAATTTGGAGCGGCGCTGGTCGAGGTCTTGCAACTGCTCATTTTCCTGGCGGAGTTGTTCATTCTGGCGGGTCAACTCTTCAACCCGTAGTTCCAACTGCCGCAACATATTGGCCGAATGTGCAGAGTCGCCGTTGGTCGTTCCGGCGGACAGAGCGGTGTCAAGAAAGCGGCTGATCTGAGCGAACAGTTGTCGGGTGACAATCGGTTTGGCCAGATACCCATCGCAGCCGGAAATCAAGGCCAATCGCCGCCCATCCAACTGCGAATGGGAGGCTACGATGATGATCGGTTTGCTCTTGAGACCGGGAATGATGCGTAACCGGGCAATCAAACCGGCGCTATCCATATCGGGCAAACTGACATCCACCAAAATAAAATCCGGTCTATCCCGGCTGGCGATTTCGATGCCCTCCGAGCCTTTTGTGACTTGGCGAAAGGTATAGCCCTTCTTTGTTAACGATTGCTCCAGCTGGTCTCCCGTCCTTTTATCGTCCCCAATATATACTATTGTTGATCTAGTCTCGTCCATAGTGTCCTTTTCCAAATCGAGTCATAGCTAGTCGATAGTGATAGGAGTTACGTAGTTGAGAAAAGTCAGACCCTTGAACTGCGTACCTCATAAGTGACTCTCTAATCAGCGTTTCGTCGGCGCTTGGATTGGTAAATGTAATTCTTTTTTTAAGGAAAGCAAGTATACCTTACTGTAGTTGTGATTCTATATCAGCCACCAGTTTTTTACGATCCAATTTGGTTTTTTGCCACATTGAAGAAATACCGTTGGCCTGTAACCATTGCCACTCCTGGTGGGA
>CAZWZZ010000625.1:0-4423 GCA_964638395.1 uncultured Caldilineaceae bacterium | reverse complement strand
TGCTCTTCGGCGACCAGCACGATATGGTCATCCCCGTGGCCAGTATGCTCAAGGTTCGGGATGGCACCTATCCGGTTGATCTGTTAGCCACGCAGGTGTTGCCCTGCAATCACTTCCAGTATTTTAGCGACGACCAGAGTCTGGCGGCGTTGTTGGGGTGGTTGAAGGGCTAAGAAGTTTATGACAACTAAACTGTCCTTATTTTAAGGTTCGCAGCCTTGATTTTTGGAGTAATTTTAACCACACTAAATGACAGGAATAATAGTGCGACCTCTCGAATGAAATTACTGCACCCAATCAATAATTGTATGGAGTAACAAATATGTTTGACACTTTACCTGGATGGATCTCTAACGCTCTTGGGTATCTGGACAGAGCAAATCTTGAACGAATTAAACAACTTCCCTGGCTAGAAAGAATAGAAATGGCCGAACGCTTAATCCATCAGACGGATCGCTATGACAGACCCTATGTCTGGGCCGCCTTGCGGCTGCAACTTATGGAGGATTTACTTCAACATGAAAGGAGTCTAAGGCCAATCTATATTGAAAAGGCTATCCATTATGGGCAGGAAGCTCTTGAAGTGTTTAAAGAGGAAGATTATCCGGATGAATGGGGGATGGTGCATTATTATTTAGTTATCGCCTTGGTGTTACGCTCTTCAGGCGTCCCGAGAGAAAACCTTCTATATGCTTACAACTGTGCCGAGCTGGCCTCACAAGTACAAACACAGGAAAAAGACCCGCTTCAATGGGGACGATTGCAAATTGCGTGGGGTAATATTTACCTAGAATCCTTCCACGTTTTTCCGGAGAATATAGGTCAGGCCATCTCCCATTACTATAAAGCTCTGGAAATATTTACAAAAGAAGACTACCCGCAATTTTGGGCGCTTATTCATCAAAATTTAACCGGCGCTCTGGCCATGCAAGCCGTCACAATTGAAGCAGATACTGCGGAAGAAGCTCTTAAATGTGGGAATTTAGCTCTCACTGTTTTCACCGAATCAGAGACACCGGTCCAGTGGGCCGAAACGAACCTTAACTTGGGCCTTGCCTATTCTCAACGTCGGGGGGAGAAGCGACTGGAACATCTCAAGCAAGCTGCTCTCTGTTTTAAAAATGCCTTGACAATCTTCAAACCTCCAACCTATTCAATCCAATATGTTAAGGCACAGCACGGTCTGGCGAACGCCTATTTTGAGTTAGCCAGAGAAGGGGTGGTAGAATATTTAGAGCTGATGGCGAAACAGTTCGATATGGCTCAAACCTGGGCTAAAACAGCCAATATGGCTGACAGGTTGGCTATGATTCATCGGGATCAGGGAAATGCATATCTACATTTTGAGCAGTGGGACAGAGCCAAGGAAAACTACTCAGAAGCCTATCAAACGACGTTGCAGATGGTTGAGACGGCAATGGATGACGCCGCCCATCAATTTATAGCGACTGATCTAGGCTGGTACGCCGCTCATATCGCTTACTGTTATTTAAGACTACAGCAACCAGAACAGGCGTTGGAAATCCTTGACGCAGGCCGGGTAAAGTCGCTCGATTACCTGACCGATGTTGCCTCAAAACCGGTTAGCCGTTCAGATGAGCTAAAAGCTTCTGAGATTTTGGCTTTAATTCCTCCCAACAGCGTTTTAGTTATTCCCTTTGTGACCTTGGAGGGAGGGGCGGTGTTGGTTATTCCGCATGGAACAAGCCAGGTTACCGCCCGACACGTGATATGGTTAGAAAAGATGGCCTGGGACGATTTTCACGCTTTACTGGTTGGACGACCAAAAATCAGCCCTCTAACAAATAGCAATCGTTGGATGATACAACAAACAAAGACTATCGGACAAAAAGGGTGGTTGACAGCTTATCATAGTTACACCTCTCAAGGGAATGTAAGTGGTATCCAAGACCATCTGGACAAGATGACAAAAACTTTGTGGGACCGTCTGCTTGGACCTATTCACCAAAAGATAAGTGAGTTTAGCCTGGATTCTCCGGCACGTGTCTTGCTGATGCCAAGTAGTGGGCTACACATTTTGCCGCTGCATGCGGCGTGGCGGATAGAGAACGAACAAAAACGATATTTTTTGGATGATTACCCGGTGGCCTACGTCTTAAGTATGCGCTTACTCAAAGATGATCGTCACCGGATGTCCCCCCAGCAGCGATCTTCTTCTTCTAAGTCTCTACTCAGTGTCATTAATCCAACCGGAGACCTGAACTATGCCCAATTTGAGGGAGAAGCAATTGTTCAGGGCATGGCTGAGTCTAAAATATTGAAGGGACGGCAGGCTACGCTGGAGGCTGTCTTAGCCGCTATGCCTCACTACAATTATGTTCACTTTGCTTGCCATGCTAAATACGATATGACCAGTGGATTGCTGACACGTTTACTTCTGGCCGACAAAAAAACTTTGACGGTAGAGACAATTCTAAAGAGCCTCTCCCTCGAACAAGCCCAGTTAGTAATCCTGTCTGCTTGCGAAACCGGCATGACAGAGGCGATTAGAACAGCAGAGGAATACTTTGGTTTAGTGGCGGCCTTTATCCGGGCCGGCGTCTCAGATGTAATCAGTAGTCTATGGGCGGTTGATGATCTATCAACGGCGTTATTGATGATTGAATTTTATCGGTTGCATTTGGAAGAAGGGTGGCTACCTGCTGATGCGCTCCGGCAAGCTCAATGTTATCTGCGTGATTTGACTGTAGCCGACCTTCCTGAGCGTTTTCAAAATCAGATTCGCCAGAATACGCGAGGGATATATTGGGGAGAGGCAGATGAAACCGAGGTAGACCAAAGACATCCGTTTGCCCACCCATACTTTTGGGCGGCGTTTACCTTAACCGAGGGAGGAAAATTTTTCGGCCAACCACGCTCTGATATGAACCAAGAGACACCCGTTTCCCGGGCCAACCAACAATCTGCTTCGACAAGGGGGGATGAACCTGAAACTGTTGCTGCCGCTCAAAGCATCCTCGATAAAGATTTTTATGACACATTACCGCCAATAGTAAACGACATTCTCAACTCACCCGTTGGGGTCTTCCTGAAAAACCTCTATGATATGATGGAAGGCGTAGAGAATGAATTAGAAATCCGAGAACGCTCTCGGATTTCCCTGGAAGTTACTAAATTTTTGGTTCACAAACTAAATCTCGACCGTTTGGAAGCCTTCTTAATAACTGGGGAAATGTTGAAGGCCAAATCTGATGTAATGTCACTCTTACCCGACCACCTACAGCAAACAACTCGCACCGTTGATGTAGCCACGGTTCAGCAAACCGTGCGCTCCATCCGGTTGACCTATCAATATGACTCATCGCTGAAAAGTGTGCCAACTTCGTTAAATATTTACACAGTGGAACAGGGTCAAATATTTCGTCATACCATTGAACATACTTTAACTCGGACTGAAACCCCGCCTGATATACGAAGAGAGTTACTTGAAACACGCGCCGATTTAGAGTACAAGTTATTTCCCAACTAAAAATTTAAGGAGTCGAAATAATGAGCAATAATTTCGAATACGCCCGAACCATCGCCAAGATTCTGGGTATGGTGGTTGGGGTCGGTTTAGCTGTAGTATTTTGGGACAGTTTGCTGCGTTGGATCCATAACAGTCTCACACCCTCGATTAGAAAAAGCCAATTTTCTTTCCTGGCTCCCTATCTGGAAAACGCCTACATGTCTCTAGATGATCTTGCAGAGTCGGCCAAGTATAAAGTGGCTAAAGCCTGGGGACATGTTCGCCAAAACATGCTATTACAAGAAATAACTTTTGAGAAAAATGGAAGCGTTTACAGTCGAACCGTGGAGAGTTATTTTACCGATGATTTTACCAGTGAAGATCCAGAATATACAATGATAACCAGCAAAACAGAGATAAACCCAAATAATATTCCTGACGACCTGAAGCAAGATATCTCCAGGGGCGAGAAACCTGTCTGGGATATAACTGAGAAACGTGAGCAAGAGTTTCTGGAAATGGGATACAGTAATTAACGAAAGATGAAAAATATTCTAAAACAATTGTTTCGCATGGAAGATGATGAAACTCGGCTAAGGCGCAAAGCTGATGACCGTATTCGACGAAATCTAGCTCGCATCCTTTCAAAAAAACTTGAGACCAATGTGGCTGATATTTACCTGGCTCTGAAAAATTCGGAACGGAATGTCGCTCTGTATGCTGCGGTACAGAATAAACTTCAAAAAT
This sequence comes from uncultured Caldilineaceae bacterium, assembly GCA_964638395.1. Lineage (GTDB taxonomy): Bacteria > Chloroflexota > Anaerolineae > 4572-78 > J111 > CAZWZZ01. Next base: position 207 of record CAZWZZ010000625.1, on the reverse strand, counting down.
GTGTGGTTACGTTTGATAGACAATCTGAAACCAGTATTGAAATGGTGATGGATGTTGAATGGTCAAATGGAGAACACACAATTGCCAACCAGAAGTGGGTGATGTCCGATTTGCCGCTCTCCATCCGTCAGATGCTTGATGATAGCCAAAAAACAGTTGAAATTGATTGGAACCTACCTTCCCATCAGAAATAATAAGGTTCAACAC
>CAZWZZ010000624.1:0-4423 GCA_964638395.1 uncultured Caldilineaceae bacterium | reverse complement strand
AGCGAGGAGCAGGGCGGGGTGCGGGATGAGTCGCCCCGGATTACGATGCACATCCGGGTTCCGGTCGGACAGTTTGCTCAGGTGATGGATGACCTGGCCGCCCTGGCCGTTGAGGTCACGTCCCGGAACGAATCGGGCCAGGATGTGACCGAGGAGTATGTCGATCTACAAGCCCGCCTGGAAAGCCTCGACACAGCCCGCCAACGGCTGCTGGAGATTATGCAGGAGGCTCGCACCACCGAGGATTTATTGCGGGCTGAACAGCAGTTGACCCAGCGGGAGGCGGACATCGAGTCGATTAAAGGGCGGCTGCAATATCTCTCCCAGGCGGCCCAACTCTCCAGCATCCACATCACGCTGGAGCCGGATCGCCTGACGCAGCCGGTGGTTGATACCGGCTGGCAGCCGGGCCGCACTGCCCTCGATGCGGTCGAGTCGCTGGTCGAGAGCGCCCAGGGCTTCGGCGATTTCCTGATCGTCTTCACCATCGCCTGGTTGCCCTGGCTGGTGGGGCTGGGGCTGGTAATCTATTTGGTCGTGCGGGTAGGGCGCTGGCAATGGCGGAAGCGGAATGGGACGTTGCCTTCAGATGCGTCTTAATTGCCTACCGTTCACCTCCCCGCTCAATCACCCACCTGAGCGACCCGTTTGGCCGAGACCTCATCCACCTGGGTAGGTCGCAAGGCCAGCGGAGCTATTGATAAATAGCCTTCGTTAATGATTTAAAATCACTCAGGCTGGTATGGGGCGGTCGCCTTCTTGGTGGTACACTGATAGTAAACGTTCTTCAATACCACAAGGAGGCTTTAATGCGTACCGGTTTTAGTATCGGTAAAATCTTTGGAATTAAAATCAGAATCGATTGGAGTTGGCTCTTCATCTTTCTGCTCATCACCTGGAGTCTGGCCGCAATGTTTGGGCAGACCCACGCCGATTGGGGCGCAGGGCTGCGCTGGGGATTGGCCCTGGTCGCCTCCCTGCTCTTCTTCGCCTCGGTCCTGGCTCACGAATTGGGCCACTCGCTGACGGCACAGGCTCAAGGGGTCTCCGTGCGGAGCATCACCCTCTTTCTGTTCGGCGGCGTCTCGAACATTCAGCGGCAGCCCCCCTCGCCCCGCGCCGAGTTTCTGATTACCATCGTCGGCCCGATCACCAGCATTGTGTTGGGTCTGGCTTTTATCATCGCCGGCAGTTTGATCTCGACGGTGCAACTCGACGCCACGATGACCGATCCCACCACGATGTTGAGCCAATTCAGCCCAACTACAACGTTGCTGCTGTGGCTCGGTTGGATCAATATCCTGTTGGGTACTTTCAATATGATCCCCGGTTTTCCCCTGGATGGGGGGCGAGTTCTGCGCTCGATCCTGTGGGCCATTACCGATAATCTGCGACGAGCCACCCAATGGGCCTCTTACGTCGGCCAATTTGTGGCTTGGGTCTTCATTTTCATCGGTATCTCGATGATCTTCGGGGTGCAAGTGCCTTTCTTCGGCACGGGCTTTGTCAGTGGCTTGTGGTTGGCCTTTATCGGCTGGTTTTTGAATAGCGCCTCAATCCAGAGCTACCGCCAGGTGGTCATCCAGGATATTCTGGAGGATGTGCCGGTGGAAGAGGTCATGCGAACCAATCCGCCCGTTGTGCAGCCCGATAGTTCGATCAGCGAACTCGTCCACGATCACATTATGGGATCGGACGACCACGCCTTTCCGGTGTTGGACAATGAGCAGTTCATCGGGCTGGTCACGCTGGAGGATGTGCGGAGCGTTTCCCGCGACGAGTGGCAAACCACCCGGGTTCGGGAGATCATGACCCCGGTCGAGCAGTTGATTACCGCCCAGATCAATGAGGATGCCGCCGAGTCGCTGCAAAAGCTGATGCGGAAAGATGTCCGGCAATTGCCAATCATCAAAGATAGCCACCTGGCCGGCCTGCTGCGGCGACGCGATGTGATGAAATGGTTGCAACTGCAATCTGAAGCTGTGTAAGCGAGGATGAGAGATGTCTGACCAAAACAACTTTTTTACACCGACCCAGGTTGCCAGAGAACAGGCGGAACGCATCGAGTCGCCCCGAGGCCGGCTGTTGATGGCCAGTTGCCGGGCCGGCGATTATATGATGCAGCGTGCCGTCGCCGCCTATCAAAGCCAACTGGCTGAGGCTGACGATGAGGGGCACCTTCTGTCGGTGGCGAACCTCGATTATCAATTTTCTGATACCGAGACAAATGTACGCCTGGAACGGGATGTGAGTGGCTACGACGTGTTTCTATTTCAAGCCCTCTACGATCCCATCTCGAACCGTCCCGTCGATCAAAATTATATGGCCTTTCTGATCGCCGCTCGCGCCCTGCGAGAGTGGGGGGCAAACTGCGTGACGGCCATCCTGCCCTATCTGGCTTATGCCCGGCAGGACAAACCCACCAAGTTCCAACGGGAGCCGACCACAGCCAAGCTGATGGCCGATCTGAGCATTGAAGCCGGAATCGACCGACTGGTCGTCTGGCATCCCCACTATCCCCAAACTCAGGGCTTCTACGGTAAAATTCCGGTCTATGTTTTGGAAGCGCTCCATTTCTTTGTCAAAGAGTTCGAGTTTCTGCGGGGACGGGATGACGTTATTGCCGTCGCCCCCGATGTGGGAGCCTCAAAATTTGTGACCCACTTCAGCCGGGCGCTCGATCTCAAGAGCGCCATCGCTTCAAAGCATCGCCCCCGCCCCGAAGCTACCGAAATTTCCCAGGTGATCGGCGATTTTGAGGGAAAGAAGATCGCCATTGTCCTGGATGATATGATTAGCAGCGGCGGCACGGTGTATACTGTGATCAAACGGCTGGCGCAAGAAGAGCAACTGGACCAGATTTACCTGGCCGCCTCCCACAACCTATGCACCCCGGAGGCTCAGGAGCGGCTGCGTGAACTCCACGCCGATTACCACCTGACCAGCGTGACGGTCACCAACAGTATTCCCCAGACACCCGATTTCAGGACACTCCCCTTCGTGACCGTCAAAGACCTGGCCGGTACGTTGAGCCGGGTCATCAACCATATTCATTACAACCGGGCGGTCAGCGATCTATTTTGAAAAGATAGGGCCAATGGATAACAACAATACGCAACGAAAGGATGAACAATGAGTCGCTTAGATTTTCACATAGAATTTGACAGCAAAACAACAGGACTGGACGATCAACTGAGAACCAAAATCAGTCGCCGCCTGGAGAGCCTGGCTGCCGATGAACGGGATATGATCGGCGCGGCGGTTGGCATCGAGGAGTTGTCCCGCGATGAAACGCCCCACGCCTACCAGGCCCGGATTGTGGCTTATGCTCGCCCGGAGAACATTGCGGCGGTCGAAAAGGCCGACACCCTCGATGTGGCGCTGGAACGGGCCGCCGATGCCATTGAGCGGCAAATTCTGAGCCGGCGAGCCAAATTTCGCCAGCCCTGGGAACGACCAGATATTGGCCGCGATCAGGGCGTCTACGAATTGACGCCCCGCGAACTGTATGATGCCTACGGTCAAAACATGGAGCCGGCCGACTTGGTAACCGTCAGCCGGGTCGATCTGGCCAGTCGCCTGATGGTCGAAGAGGACTTGGTCGAGGAAGCTGCCTACCACGCCGCCGATAAAATCCTGGTGTTTGCCCAGGAAGCGGTCGAATCTGAACCACCGGCCTAAATTTTGGCGTTTGATTTCTGGACAAAATTTCGTTAGAATTAGCGGCAGAACGGCGTAAGTCCTATACTCAGTAGAGTGCAGCATCCTGAGTAAATCGAGGAACGAGATTGTATCGAAGGGTGTGTTTGCGGTCTACTGAGTATAAGATAATCCGCCGTCTGTTGGTGTAACCGTGTCAAAATTTGTGGAGGGAACCGATGAGACGTTATGAAAACAACGAAGATTTACCGGAAATCATTCGGGTGGCCCTACCCGACGAGGCGCAAACGATCTACCGCCGGGCTTATAACGAGATGTGGGCCGCCCGCCACGACACCTATCAAAACAACCGAGAGCAGCTCGATGACCAGGCCCACCGGGCCGGTTGGGCCGCTGTCGAAGAAGATTTCGAACATGTCGAAACCACAGGCAGTTGGCAACGCAAGGCTGACGCCCAAGAAGCTGCCACCGACGGTCTCCTGGATCACCTGAAAAGTTTTATCTCGCGCTAGAGAGGAGACGACTCGCTCGCAAGCAGTCCCCGCTCAATCTCGCCCGATTCGAGGGGAGTTGTTGTCTTCCCTCGGCCCTGGAACTTTATATGGAAGCTATCTGACACCCCGCTCAATGGGATCATTGGCCTGTTCAGGACTGCCAATTTTGTCGAGAGGGTCTATCAATATTATCTACCCCTTGTCGCCAAGTAGCGTTTAGTCAGATGAAAAAAAGAGTCCGACCGTCGTGGTCGGACTCTTTTTTTGTT
>CAZWZZ010000623.1:0-4425 GCA_964638395.1 uncultured Caldilineaceae bacterium | reverse complement strand
ACCGAAACCCAGATATTAGATTTCAACCAGAGCCTCTGGGAAATCTTTTTTGTTGCCTGGCAAATCGTCTTAGCCCTCTTTGGGATCATCAACTGTGCCACCAATCTCAATGAGGAGCGGACCTATGCCCTCCTCAGTTTTAGCGTTTTGCTGGTAGGGTATCTGGCCCATCTGTTTGTCGGGGCGGATACGTTGGTGCATATTCCCATCTTGGTCCGGGTGGCCGAATTAATCGCCTACCCGTTATTTGCGGTCGCCGTATATCAAGGCGCTATCCACTCCCTCAGTTCACGCAGCCAGGAATTACAAACCCTGAGCCAGGAATCTCTGGATAAAGTCGCTGGGTTGATTACCCTGTTCGAGGCCACCCGACAGATCAGCTCCTCCCTCGATCTCTCCAGTGTCTTAGATGGTGCCACAGAAAGTGTGGCCAACGCAGTCGGGGCCGAGCAGGCGGCCATTGCCCTGCCGGAGGATCAGGATGATCTGTCCCAACTGCGGTTGGTCTCTATTTACAACCCCAGCCGGCGGGGGCGAGGCGAGTCGGTCACCTTTCCGGTCAACGAGCAGCAGGCCATCAAACACGCCTTGAAACGCAAATACCAGGTTCAGGTCGATGAATATCAGGATAACAACCAGATACGCATGCTGTTCATCGTCATGGGCGCTCGTGAGGTTGGCCCGCTGTTGATTCAACCGCTGCTGATTGATGGGGAGCCTATCGGCGTGTTGATTGCCGGCAACGCCAATTCAAAACGGGTCTTCACCGAGAGTGAGGCTCAACTATGCAAAACGTTGGCCGATCAAATCGCGGTAGCCATCCAGCACGCCAAAGAGTATGCGGCGGTCTCTTCCAAAGCGCAGCAGTTATCCTGGACACTGCGTAATCAGGAGTTAGAAGCGGGCAAGCGCCGGGCGGCGATGGAGACGGAGTTGAAGAAGAGCCGGGAAGAGGTGGCCCTTTTTGCCCAACGATTGCACGAGTTGGAAGCCGAGACTGAGTCGAAAAAGCAGGCGTTGGCCCAAACGGAAAAACGGTTGGCCAAATTGGACAAGGCCCTTGATCTGGCCCGGGTCGAAGTTGAAAAATCGCGGGAGAAGGACCGGCATATTGATACGCTCCAGAGCAAAACGGGGGAATATGAGCAGAAGGTGGCCGACCTGGAGACCGAACGAAAGAAGCTAACCGAGAAGCTGGAGGCGTTGGAGCAGGATGCGGCGGAGGCGGATCGTTTGAGCAAGGCCCTCGAGGCCAGCCACCAGCGGAGCCGCAAGCTGGCCCGCGCCCTGAAACGGGCACGCACCCACAACCAACAAGCCGCCCCGGTGCCGGCCGCGCTGTCCAGCGCCGAGGCAGGGGCCAAGCTGGAAGATTTGAGCTGTGGGGTGATTATTGGGGATGCGAATAACAAAATCAACCGTATCAATACCGCCGCCGGGCAACTGCTGGCCAAAAATAACAGCGCCTTAATCAACACCGAGTTGGCCGATATTTTCAGCGATGAGCAGTGGCAGGAGACCCTCCAACGCTTGCGGACGACCGGCGAGGCGATGGTCACCACGACGCTCAAGGTGGGTGACCATGTAGTGCGGGCTTCCATTAGCCCCATCGCTTCCTCCGAGGATAATGGCCGGGAGGGAACGGTCACTATTTTGTATGACATCACGGCGGAAGCCGAAAGCCAACAGGCCCGCGATGAGTTTGTAGCCTCCTTATCGCAGGAGTTGCGCACACCAATGACCTCTGTGACCGGCTATACCGATCTGTTGCTGGGTGAGTCGGTGGGAACCATTGGCGAGATGCAGCGCAAATTTTTGCAGCGTATTCGGGCCAACATCGAGCGGATGGGCAGTATGCTTAACGATTTGATCGGGGTGACGGCCATCGACGCCGGCCAGTTGGAAATCCGCCCGGTGGTGATCGATATGGCCGAGATCATCGAAGACACCCTCATCACCGCCAGAGCGCAGTTGGAAGAAAAAGATATTACCCTTAATTTGGAACCGATGGAGGATATGCCTTTGGTCGAGGTAGACCCCGACTCGGTTCGACAGATTATGAGCAACTTGTTAAGCAACGCCATCAAAGCCACGCCTGTCGGTGGCAAAATCACCCTGTCGACGTCGATGCATCACGATGTCGAAGCCGGCATCCCCGAAGAAGAAGCGGCCCAACATTTGAAGGTGTCTATCCACGACACCGGCGGTGGTATCGCCCATAAAGACCTGGAGCGGGTCTTTGAGCGGTTTTACCGGGCCGAACGTCCTCTGATCGAGGGGTTGGGCGAAACCGGCGTCGGGCTGGCCATCGTCAAATCTCTGGTCGAAGCGCACGGCGGGCAGGTGTGGGTGGAAAGTGAAATCGGTGACGGGACGACCTTCCACTTCATCCTGGCCGTCAGCGAGCAAATGAATAATCCCTGGCTTGAAGTCGATATCCCCCCCCTCGATCTCAACTCCGATCAATCCGATACTTTTTAATTTAATAACGAGGTGAGTTATGTCTGTGAATGGGAATGGCTCCGACTCGCAATTGCAACGGATTGCGATTGCGGTTGGAACCCTCATTGTGGTAATCTTGACGGTAGTAATTGCCATTTTTTTGGCCTTTGGCGAAGGGGCCGAGGAGGAACCGCCCCCTACAGAACCGGTGGTGGCGGAGGCTTCGGCCACGCCAACCAATACGCTCCAGGCCGCCGGAGCGACGGATACGCCGCTCCCTGAGGAGCCAACGGAAACACCCCTCCCCCCAACAGCGACCGATACGCCCCCAGCTCCACAGCCGGACACGCCGACATCCCTGCCTCCGCCTCCTCCGACGGAGACGCCGACGCCGCAGCCGGTAGCGGACACGCCCACAACGCCCCCAACCGAAGTAGCCGTAGTTGGCACGCCGCCCCGCTGCCAGGCCCCGGCGGATTGGGTAGAGTATGAGGCTGTTGTGGGGGATACTTATAACAATCTGGCCGAACGAACCGGGGTGGCCGTAGCCGATTTGCTGGATGTCAATTGCCCGGAGACGGCGACATTGCGCCCTCGAGAGACGGTTTATCTCCCCTTTATTCCGCCCACCCCAACGGCGACCTTTACTCCTGGTCCGACCTCCCCCCCGGCAGCAACGCCCACCCGCACCGGCACCCCAGTTAGACCGGAGATCGATGATGTGGCCCCGGACCGGGCGGATGAGGGGTATTCCGAGCCTATTATTATAACCGTGTTGGGCAAAAACTTTTTCACCCGAGGCTCTGGGTTTCGATCTGAATTAAGGGGGCCACAAAATGTACCTCTCGAATTGCGTGAGGTTACGCTTTCAGAGATCAGTTTTGAAGCGATTGTACCGGCCGGTTTACCTGACGGAACGTATGACCTTGTTGTTACAAATCCTGACGGCAAATCGGATATTTTTACACGGGCCTTTATTGTTGGGCCGGTGACACCGACCCCAGAAACTTGTGGGATCAATGAGATTGATCCCGATGAGGGCCCTAACGATACGGAGGTTAGCATTGAAGTAAGGGGGCGTTGTTTCGAGGAAGGATTGCGGGCCGAACTTGTAATTGGCGATGATGTTATAGCAATTTTAAGGGATATTGATGTAATATCTGAAGAACGGTTTACGGCTACTGTTCCAGAAGGTCTATCGCCTGCTACGTATCTTTTACAAGTCATCAATCTTGGGAGTAGTGCCCCACTTGATAGAATGATGTCTTACACAGTAACAGAATAGAAAGTGTTAACGTTCCCTCCTCGTTTCAAGTGGTAGGCGTCGTATAACTATCTCTTAAAAGTGACAAAACGAAAAAGACGGCCAAGTAAACGGCCGTCTTTTTCGTGTCTGGTTGTAGGAGTAAAGTTCGTTACGGCAATATCTCAATCGCATCGATCTGCATGGCGTCGTTATTGCCGCCGGGCGGAACTGAGAAGCGGAGGTAGCGATAGGTCCCGATTGGAACAATAGTGTCGATGTCAATGGCGATGCCTGTCTGATAGGGAGGCGTTCCGAAAAGGTCTGCTATAGGAATCTGTTCATTGTCAGTTTCAATCGTGGTCGGGGCGCTGCTATTTTGATCATAGCCGGCCGCCCCGATATTAGAATTAGCATCAACATTTGTATCGCCCCAATAAAATACCTGAGTCCAGGGGCCGGTAATCGTTTCCGAAACCTCAACGATGACCCAATCCAACCGAATACCGGTGGTGTTGGTCGGTGGGTCGGGGAAACCATATTCATAGTAGACGAAATCATAATTTGCATCGCCGGTGGTGTTAACCGAACTGCCCAGGTCTACAATAAAGGCTGAGTCACAGGCAATATCCCTAAACTCGCCGTCAGGCGGACCGATATCGGGTTCAGCCGGATCGGTAGAAGCATCCGGTTCAAACGTACAGGTGGAGGCATCGGTGGCATCGGTCAGAATATTGACG
>CAZWZZ010000622.1:0-4425 GCA_964638395.1 uncultured Caldilineaceae bacterium | reverse complement strand
TCTTTCCTAATCCGATGTAGTGTTGTTGTTCAAGATGTGTTTGCCCATTACAAAAAACTTCACAATTTGTACTTGTCTATTCACAATTATTGAAGAAACTGTCATTGAAAGTAGAAAAAGTTGTCGCCAAAGTTAATATTGATGACCAGTCCACTGATTTCGCCTATTGGCAGACTCAACCCTATGAAACCCGTCTGGCCATTTTAGAAGAGATCAGGCGGGAGTATCACACTTGGATCGGTGGTGATGAGGGGGCGCAGGGTATGATTGCCAGCCAAGATTTCAAAGAGTTTGTGCAGGCGCTCAATGATAACAACGTGCGCTATTTAATCATCGGGGGCTACGCCGTCGCTTTCCACGGCCATCCTCGTTACACCAAAGATTTAGATGTGTGGATCGAGCTATCTCAGGAAAATGGGGACAATCTGGTTAAGGCTATCGCTCAATTTGGGTTTGGTTCATTGGGTTTGACGTCCGAAGATTTTTTGGAGCCGGATCAAATCATTCAACTCGGCTATCCGCCAAACCGCATCGATATCTTGAATACGCTCAAGGGTGTGACTTTTGAAGAATGTTATAAGGCCAGAGTTGAGACCACGTTTGAGGGCATCGACATCAATTTTATCGACCTGGACAATCTGAGGAAAAATAAGCAGGCGACCGGGCGGTTGCAAGATTTAGCCGATTTGGAAAAGCTACAATAAATTTAAGGATAGACCAATGGATATTCTACAGAAAATCGAAACGTTACTCAGCGCCACCACCCGGGCCAAGCTACCGAAGCGAGGGCGGCGTAGCATCCTCGATGAGGAGGAGGAGAAAATCCTGGCCGAAATTCGGCAGGCGTTGGCCGATGTGGAGGCCCAGGAGCGGGTGCTGGCCCGGCGCATCAAAACGGAGCGGCAGCAGGCTGACGACGCCGCCGACCGGGGCGATCTGGAACAGCGGCGCACCCACGAGCGCCGCGCTTTTGAGCTGGAGCGGCAGTTGGAGCAGGAGTCGATCCAGGCCATCAACATCGAGGAGAAGTTGGCTGCGCTGGAGGAGAAGCTGGCCCTGGCTAAAGAGGCTGTGGATAAAGAAGCGCGCAAGGTGGCCGAGCGGGACAAAGTAGCCACCGATATTCTGGAAGGCCGTTCCCCCTCGGCCCGGCGACCGGCGAAAGCGCCCTCCGCGCCGCAGGAGATGATTATCGAAGAGCCGGCCGATGATCCCGATCTGGCGGCCCGTAAATCCCGGCTGAGTGGTTAAGGCAGTGCCAAGATTTAAATGATCCCAAAGTTGGATAATGAGTCAGTGGTCAGTTGTCCTTTGTCCTTTGCAACTGACCACTGACCACTGACCACTGACCCCAAGCTCCGATTTTTGGGATCATTATTTTTCTGGAACTCCCTCATTCTGGTCGATGTGGCCGAGGATAGCCTCCAGGCCCAGCAGATAACTGCGCCAGCCGAAGCCGCTGATCTGCCCGACGCAGACCGGGGCCAGCAGGCTCTTGTGGCGAAAGGCTTCGCGGGCGTGGACGTTGCTCAGATGGACCTCGACCACGGCCAGGCCCGTGCCGGCGATGGCGTCCCGCAGCGCGACCGAGGTGTGGGTGTAGGCCCCCGGATTGAAAACGACGCCGGCGGCCCAGTCGCGGGCTTCGTGCAGCTTGTCCACCAGCGCCCCCTCGTGGTTCGATTGAAAGGGGCGGATCTCGACCCCTCGCGCCTCGCCGGCCGCGACGACGTTGGCGTTGATGTCGGCCAGCGTCAACGAGCCGTACACCTCCGGCTCCCGCGTGCCGAGCAGGTTCAGGTTGGGGCCGTGCAGCAGTAGAATGGTGGTCATAAGTGATGCCTCCCGGTGTTGGTTGGGCTGTTCCAAGATGTCAATCGACCCAATTAGAGTCACGTAAAACGAAAAACGTGAAACGTAAACAGGACTTACGCAAAACGCATCCTGAGTAGGCGGAGCCGTATCGAAGGGTGCTGTTTGCGTCGTTGGCCCCCCTCGATACGCCTTTACAAGGCTACTCGGGAGGCCAACTGCGTAAGTCCTGGTAAAGCCTGTTTATGGGACAAAAATGTAAGGGTCAACGACATTTTGCACAGTCTAAACACTACAACGGATTTAGAAAATAGCGGATGGCACGCCTTTTCTATCCGTTTTTTCTTAATCCGCTGTAGTGTTGTTGTTCAAGATGTGTCAGCCTACTACAGTTTATGGGACAAAAACGTTACGTTTTTCGTTTTACGCTTTACGGCTGTTTGGATCGTTATTTTCTTGGATATGCTTTGGGTTGGGATCATATCATCAAATGTGGGATAGAGCGAACTGAGCGCAGGATGACGATGCACGACTTTACCGTCGGTAACTTAAGCCCCAAGCAGCAACGCCTGTCCCGCTTCGGGTCTGCCGCGCAGGTCAGCCTGCCGATTACCAATCGGGGCGAACAACGAACCAAGTTCGCGCTCGAAGCGGCGGATCCCGCCGGGGTGTGCCATTTCGAGTTCCGCCTGCCGGGCCAGGCTGATTTGGCCCGGCAGGCCGAGGTGTGGCTCTCTCCCGGCGAGACGACGGAAGTCGCCGTCCGCGTCACGCCACCCCCCCTGCCCGTCATCACGCTGGCCCCCCCAACCCACCATTTCACGGTCACCGTGACCAACCTGACCGGCCGACACGCCGCTCGCTCTCTCTTAGGACAGATAAAAACGACGCCGGTCATCGGTCCTGGGCCGGTCACCTTCATTATAATCTGTATAATCTGTCTCCTGGCCACGGCGATGTACCTGGCCCAAACAGCCATCTTGCCGCTGCCCGATCCAACCCTGGTCAAACGGGACAAAGCCACTCCCCAGGCGGGCGCTATCGACGAGGCCACCGTTTTGAGAGAGATTGAGGCGCTGTCGCCTGCCGAGGATGACGACTCGCCGGTAGCGGCTGAGATGAGCCTGGAGGAGATTTTCCAGGAGATTGGGCCGCAGTATGATCTCGACTGGCGCTTGCTGGCCGAGGTTGCCTATCAGGAGAGCCGGATGGACCCGCTGGCGGTTGGCCGGGACAGCGATTTGGGGCTGATGCAGATCATTCCCTCGACCTGGACGGCCTGGGCACCCAAAGTCGGCGTGACCGACCCGTTCGATCCTTACAGCAACGTTCTCGTCGGAGCGGCTTATCTGGCCCACAACCGGGATTATGCCCGCAGCCGGGGTTACACCGAGGCGTATTGGATGCTCATCGGTTACAACTGGGGGCCGAACAATCTGCGCCGGGTTTTCGATGAAGGGGGAGATGTGGGCCAGGTTCCGGCGCGCCGTTACCGGTACGCCCTCGATATTTTGCAGGCCAAAGCGATGGGCCTGGAGCGGTGGCGCAATGTACCGCTGGCCGACGCCGACTGAGCCATTTATCACAGACGGCTTAAAACTTTTGTGAGCGATGGCAAAAGGGTTGACTCCCGGTTGAAAGGTTGATATACTGCGAAGTACCCCATCTTAAATTAATCGTAACTATTCAGCAGCCTCCCCAAACGATCACTTTTCGCGGGGATTTGGGGATTAGGGGATAAATTCTTAGATAAAATCCCCAAATCTCCTAATCCCCGCTATGAAATCGCTGTTTTTAGGACAACGGCTGAATAGATACAATTAATCGTAAAAATCTACCTGACCCTGGCCAGGCCATTGTTTGGAAGGTTCTATGGTTGTTAAGACAGCTCTATTGCTACGTCATTTACGATCTCTTACCCCCTCTTCGCTCTACAAAATATGAATATTACAGATGCCTAATGAAAACGACGGATAATCATTCAGATGAATTGATAGATGTTAGCCTACAACATTTGCAGGCTGAGTTAGCCCATATCGACATTCTCCTCCAGCGTGAAATCCGGCGCTGGCGGTTGGCCGGGCAAGACCCTGCCGACACCTTTCGGGGGCTGTACGTCTCCGATGTCGAGGTAGATGGGTTGCTGGCCCGCCCCCTCGCCAGTAATTGGGGAGCGTCGGTGGCCCTCTCGGAGCAGGAGGCGCACGCCTTTACCGAGGCCGTGATCCGGTCGAGGCAGGGGGCGGAAGCTATTGTCGCGCAGGCGCAGGCTCAGGATCATGCTTTGCGTCTGGTCCATCTGGCGAATGTCTTTGGTTTGAGCCGCTTTGAAATGGATGTCTTGCTGATTGCCCTGGCCCCCCATCTCGATCTCCGTTATGAGCGGATTTATAGCTATTTGCAGGATGATGTGACCCGAAAACGGCCGACCGTCAATCTGGTTCTCGACGTTTTGGGGGAAGTGGGGCCGGCCCGTCTCCGAAAATTGAGCTATTTTGCCGATGAAGCCCCGCTGCGCCGGTATCAATTGATCGAGATGGGTAGCGACGATAGCGGAACTCCGCTCCTCAGCCAGACTTTGCACATTGATGAAACGGTGGTGGCCTGGCTGCT
>CAZWZZ010000621.1:0-4435 GCA_964638395.1 uncultured Caldilineaceae bacterium | reverse complement strand
TGTACGCCGAAGCGCCCGATTTTCGGGATGTGGCCGAACGGCTGGCCGAGTTTTCATTGAAACCGTGACAAGACTTACAGAGTTGCCTGACCAAACCCTCTCCCAGCCTCCCCCGCAACGGGGGAGGTGCCAAAATTTCCCTCGATTCGGGGGATCCAAGGGGGGCGTAAGTTCTACACCATTTACCGGTTCCAACTCATTCTTTCGCCCGCCCAGGTGGTTTCATCAAATGTGCCGCGCCGGGGGTCGATCTCGAACCAAAGCTGCTTGCGGCCATTGTTCAAGTTGACCGTCCATAAGGCCCACCGGTCACGCCCGACTAATTCATTGGAGATGTAGGCGACTTGTGTCCCATCCGGCGAGATGGTAGCTAACCCATCCTGAATCCCCTCGTTATTGGTGATATTTCTGCCCTGCTCGACATCTCTGGCATCCAACGGCACCACATAAATATCCCAATCGCCATCCTCATTAGACACATAGGTGAGCAGCCCTTGTTTGGCATCGGTTGGGGAGCCGTTTAAGCCGACGACGATACGTTGGGGCGGGGCGATGAAGTTGTGGTCAGTGATCCAGATACCACACGTACCGGACCCGTCCGGCAACCAACTGGCGCAGCCCTTAAAAATGATCCATTGGTTCTGTCCATCCCTGACCCACAGCGCATTTTCACCATTGACCGGCTCGCCATTGAACGAGACGACCCTCAAGGCCGAAAACGAGGCGTGACATTGACTATTTTGCCGGAAGAGGGTCTTATAATCCCCTTTATCGTCGGTAAAAATGATTTCATCCCCGCTTGGCGACCAGACCGGCCACTTAACATCGGGTTGATTGTTGATAGAGCAGGCCCCTTCCCCCCGCTGGTTGGTCACGAATACCCCCTCGGCGGGGCTTTTAATTACGATTGCTCGCGCATCGGCCCGAAACATAGGTTGGCGGGCGTTACTCAAAATGATCGGCGCTGCCCCATCAATCATCCCCCTGCCCTGAAAATCCGTCACGTAAACAGTAAACGAAGATACATTATTAGGATCAACCTTATTCGTTGGAATTGCCAAGAAATCTCGATCAGATGTGTTATGAACCGGGGTTGGGGTTGGCGAGGGTGGGGGGGTAAAAACGGTGGGCGTCGGGGCGGGGGGGCTTGGAGTCGGGGTAAACGTGGGCAATCGAGCGCTGGCGACGGTCGGTGAAGGCGTGGTACGTCTTATTGTAGTTGGGGTGGGGGACAGTGGTGAGGGTGTCTCAGTTGCAGGGCGGGGCGGGGTCGCCGAAGCATCGAGCGCCAGCACCAGCGTGGGCGAGCCTGGAGCCAGGGACGTATTCGCTGCAACCGGCCTGGTGGTAGACGCAGTCGGCATAATCGTGGGCGTCGAAGTTGGCGGCGCGGTCGGCTCGGGCCGGAGTGTCGCCGTGGCTGAATGTTTAAGATGAATAACTTCAGGTAAAGCGCCCCGGGTTAAATCGACAAATTCCCAATGCTTTTCGTAGCCGACTATGTCGATGACGAGTCGCCCGGATAGATTTTTGTAAGACTCCGGAATAAACAGTCGAGCCAGGCCGTTTACATCGGTCATACTCCGCAGGGGAACTTTGTCGGGAATTTCATCAATAACTACCTTCGCGCCGCTGACCGGCGTATCGTTATTGTTTGCCCGGAGTTGTAACTGGTAATTGAAACTACTGAATTGGACATTTGCTGAGAGCGTTGAGGAGGGAGTCGGGGCTGACCCAAAAACTCTATCCCACAGCGGAATAAAAATCGTCCCCACCAAACCGATCAACGCGACGAGGATGGGAATCACCCATTTACTTCTATCCTGACTATTCTCTGAACCGGGAACAGCGGACAGGGTCTCGCCAAGCTCATCAGAGGGAGCGTGAGCGCCTGAGGTGACTGCCTGCAATCCTGATCGTAGCTGCTCGATTTCGGCTTCCAAATCTTCGATCTCAAGGAGGAGAACGGCTTCAGCATCGACACCCTTGAGCGCCTGTTTCTCCTTCAGTTTTTGCAGACGCCGTTGTTTATTTCTGATTTGATTTTTAATGCTTTGTACAACGTTCCGATCTTGAGTCATAAGGTTTGGTCTCAAGGAACTTCAATTGAGTTCGCAAGCCACACCTACATTTTACATGATCTCAACCGAGAGTACAACATAATGCTGCCTCTCCTCAAGAGCCAACGTTGCGTTAGATCGACAGGAGTTGCTGCGTGGCGTCAATGAAATGGGCCTGTTGGGGCACGACCAAGATCAAGCCGAAGATGCCACACAGAAACGCCAGGACAAAGACAATCACAAACACAATCACAACGCCAATCACCACAGACAGAATGATATTATCATTTTGTTCAGGCATAACAAACCCTCCGTAAATTTAAGCATAGATTTATCTGGAAACAAACTTGCTGGCCCGCAGCCAGAAGCGCCACGGGGCGGCCTGGTCTTGGGGCTGGGCATAGCCGATGCCGATGCGAGGCCCGGTGGCCACGGCCTCATCCGGCACGGGCGGCGCGGCTTCGAGCCACAACCGCTCGCCCCGCGTCACATCCCACCGGTTCAGCGCCCGGTCGATACCCAACGCCTGGCACAGCTTACCCGGCCCGCTGGTCAGCCGAACTAAACGCTCCTGCCCGCGCCGCCGCTGCATTTCAGAGATGCCCTCCTGCGGCTCCAAGGCCCGGATCAGCACCGCCGCCGGAAAATCCTGGCCCTCCGTCACGATGTTCAGCATATGGTACATCCCATAAATCAGGTAGACATAGCTCTGGCCCGGCGGCCCAAACATCACCTCGGTGCGGGGAGTGCGCCCCCGGCGGGCGTGGTTGGCGCTATCATCGGGGCCGACGTAGGCTTCGGTTTCCACGATCACCCCGCTCAACCGGCTGCCGGCCCGGTCGTGAACGAGCCGTTGGCCCAAAAGCTGCCGGGCGACGGTTAATGTGGAGCGGGCGAAAAAATCAGCGTTGAGGATCGACACGAGTCTCCTTTGGACATCACCTTGTTGAGCGACAAACGCCTCCTGAGCAGGCGGTCGCCATAGCGAAGCGGAAAGCCAAGTAACCTATGAAGCCAGTCAGTCATCCCCCAAATCGCCCCGCGCCGCGAGGCTGGGCCGGAGCAAGGCCGGGGTAGTGATCCGGCTACCGCCATTTTCGTGACTTACGTTTGACCTTCATCGCCAGTTGTTTTTGCTTGCGGGCAATAAAATCCATAATCTCTTCTACCTCATCTTCGGTGAGCAGATCAAGCCCGTAATGACTGGCTAGATAAGCCAGGGCAAACGCTAACTGAGCATTAGCCACGGTTTCAGGGTAGTGGCTCTCTGTCGCTATATAGGTTGAGAGAGCGGCCTCTGTGGCTTTGGCTTCCAAATCTTTTGTCCGGGGCAAGCCTCTGACTTTCAAACAGATGATCGGGGCCAGTTGGAACAGATCATTCTCCCCGACTTTCCGGCCCATCAATTTGGCCATTGGTAATGTCTCCAGGGCATCAATGTAAGCCACAGCCACTTCTGCCAGCCATTTTTGCGGAGTGTTAGGCATTCGCTTCTTGGGTTTCATAGGTCATCATTCATTTTCGATCACGCGAGCCACCTGCCCACCACATTTGGCACAGGTTCCCTGCAACAGCAGGTCATCCCCCTCGATGATCTGACCGCTGAAATCGGTGATGGTCGTCACCCCGGCACAACGGGGACACCAGACGTTATTAATCAGCTTTTCTCGTGCCCAGAGCGGGATAGCCTCCCACGAGGCTTTTGCCTCGGCTGTAAATTGGTTGGTCATACGTTTCGTTTCCTTTCCTTCCGAAATTTTCTCAGCCAGTGACAGCATCTCCACCCGACCCCGCCTGTGGCAGACAACCAACGGCTACTTGAGCGCCAGCCATTCGCTCCCTTCCCCCATTCACGTTATTGAGCGGGCACGGGCTTAGCCGGCGCTAAATGGGCGACAGGAATCGATACGATCCTTTCCGGCTTTCTTTTACCCGTCGCAATCTCATGCACCGTATGCAATATTTCTGCGCTATAATACCGATTTCCGCACTGGTCGCATACCCCAATCACGATATTTTCCAAGATGACAAAGCCCTTTTTATGCTTAAAGGCCTCATGGTCAACCTGTCGTGGTCGAACCGTGCCGTCACAACATTCACATTGATATCCATACATCGTTGTTCACCCTATGCCTCAGTAATTTCATAGACGGTGATAATCAAATACCGGCCCGTCGTCGTAAACCGCCCCACGACACCGACGGGGGTTAACTCATTGACAGCGGTTCCTTCCACAACATATCTTGTGCCTCTCGGATCATCCCGTTCTATTCTTGAAATGCGTCCATTTATAAGAGCGTACTCAACATCTTCAATATCTATAGGAGTTACGCGGTTCGCATCCCGAGTAGCCTTGAAAAGGCGTATCGAGGGGT
>CAZWZZ010000620.1:0-4437 GCA_964638395.1 uncultured Caldilineaceae bacterium | reverse complement strand
TATCCAAATCCCCTTTCCCCAGCGTGATCTGCATATTCGCAGCGGTGTTTTATCCGCCGTTGAGAACGATCAGCGCCAACCAGATCATCAGCCGCAGTCCCAGCCGGATTTCAGCGATGACAAAGAACCGTCTATCTGAAACAAATTCGTGATTGTGCTTGGCTTGGGCTAAAACAATTTCCAAAAAGAGTAGTTCAACGCTCAAGCTCGTGGTACAATACGGGTAGCAGTTAAATTTTTCCGGTACACTCAAACATAATCTGACTATAGTAAAGGAAGGAAATTTCTCATGCAACGTATCAGACGATTGGCGGGGGGCGCTTCGGTCTTCGTGACGATTGTGGTCGTCGTGGTTATTGTGGCTTTGTTGTTGGCCTTCTCCAGTCAATTTTTCTACATGTTCGAGCGGGTCGATGAGCAGGAAGTGGGCGTCCAATTTGCCAGTGGGCGGATCACCAACGTCGTCGGTCCCGGCGTCTACAGTGATGCCGGCGTGTTCGTCGATCTGGTTAGAGTCTCCAGCCAGGCTATCCCCTTCGCGGTAGAGGACCCGGAGATCATCACCAAAGACAAACAGCGCATCGGCCTGGTCGTCAGCGGCGATATTTTCCGCCCCAATCTGGCTCAGGCGGATCGTATCCGGGAGCTGTGGAGCCAATATCGTAACATTTATCTCAACGACGAGTTGGCCCGAACGCGAGTGCAGGATTTAGCCCGGCAGGCGATGAAGGTTTGCGTCGGCGACCGCACCTTTGACGACAACATCATCGGCACGGCCCGGGATGAACTGCGGGCCTGCGTCGATACCGAGTTGAGCGACCTGGCCGGTAACTTTGGCTTGGAGATCGACAACGTGGTCGTGCCCGAAGTCATCCTCTCGCCGGAGGTGCAGACTGCCCTGGATGCCATCGTGCAGAGTCGTTTGGAAACGGAAAAGGCGGCTCAGGACAAACTGCGGGCGCAGGCCCAGGCGGATGCGGAGCAGGCCCGCCAGGAGGGTGAAATCCGCGTCGAGCAGAGCCGCCTCCAGGAGCAGACCAAGCAGGAAATTACCCTGGCCGAGTTGGAGCGGGAGAAAACCCTGGCCCAAAAAGCGGTCATCGAGGCGGAGCGAGCCAACGAACTGGCCCGCGTCGAAGCGGAGCGGGCCATTATCCAGGCCCAAAAGAATAACGAACTCCTGGCTGCCGAACAGGATTTAGCCATTAATGAGGCTCTGGCCGCGGCCGCCGCCGAAAAAGCCAAGGCTGACTTGGCCTCCCAGACTGCACTGGCCGAGATTTACGCCCAAAACCCCGGCTACCTCGATCTCCAGCGGGTGCAGGCTAATGCCAACGCCCTCCAGCCGACCGACAAAGTCATCTTCACGCCCGAAGGAACCGTGCCGACGCTGGTGCTGCCCGGTCCCGGCATCGTACCCACGATTGATACGGCCTCTCAGGCGGCCCAAGTCCAACCGGCGGAAGCGGACAGCGAGACGGAAGCGGTGGTCGAGTCGGAGGAACAGTAAGCTCTGTCAGTTTTTAACATACTCAGTAGACCGCAACCGCACCCCTCGAGACAAACTCATTCTTCGGTTTACTCAGGATGCTGCGGTCTACTGATACTGCTTGTAACGAACAACAAAAAGGCTAACCGAATGGTTAGCCTTTTTGACGGGGCGAATTGGATGAAATTTTTAACACTAGACAAGAGAGAGTAGGATGGTCAGTTTGGGTGGTGACACCGGGTTCGGTTTGCCCAACCGGGCCGGTGTTTAGCTTTGCCCCTGGCCGTAAAGGAGAAATTTGTTGAAACACACAGTTCAGTTGATTGATTGTATTCTAACAGAGATTGGGCCGGGGGGGAATGGGGTGATACCCTACCTGAGCTGGGGAATTGACCCTACTAAAGTATAGAGATTGGAGATTGGAGCAGTTTCAAAAACTGCTCCAATCTGGATTCCAAACTGGATTGTTACTCATCCAAAAAAATGAGGCCGTGCTTGATGGCGATGCGAATCAGCCCGGCTAAATCTTGAACATCCAACTTATTCATCAGGTTGGCCCGGTGCTTTTCGACGGTCTTCGGGGCAATGTGGAGGGTAGTAGCGATGGCTTTGTTGGTGTAGCCTTCGGCGACGAGTTGCATGACCTCCCGTTCGCGGGGAGAGAGGCGGTCGAAGTTGTCCAAAATTTCGACGTCGCCGGGGCTGTTGATGAAATCATTCATCACCAACTTGGAGATGGTGGGGCTGAGATAGACCTCGCCCCGTCCGGCAGCGCGAATGGCCAGCAGTAACTCCTCGGCCACGGAGTCTTTGAGCAAATAGCCGGCGGCTCCATTGCGGAGGGCCTGGCGGACAATCGTTTCGTCGGAGTGCATCGAGAGGATGATGACCTGCGTCGGCAGGTCCAATCTTTGGATTTGTTCAGCCGCCTGCACCCCGTTGAGGCGGGGCATGCCAATGTCTGTCACGAGGATGTCAGGCTGATGCTTCTCGGTTAATTCAATCGCTTCTTGGCCGTTTTCAGCTTCGGCCACCACCTCAATATCCCCAGCTTTTTCCAAAAGTGACCGAATCCCTTGCCGGACTAAATGGTGGTCATCGGCCAAAATAACTTTAATCATGACGCCTCCACGGGCACATAAGCAATAATTGACGTGCCTTCCCCGGTCGCCGTTTCGATCTCCATCCAGCCGCCCAGCAGTTCAAGCCGCTCCTGCAACCCCAACAAGCCAATCCCTTTCGGCGACTCGCCCAACGTTGTTGTGGTCGGTTTGGTAAAACCCTGGCCATTGTCCTGCACAGTTAGACTGAGCAACTTTTTCTTATAGCTCAACGCGACCTCGATCCGGTCGGCCTGGGCGTGCTTCCCCACATTGGTCAAGGTTTCCTGTAAGAAACGATAGAGACAGATGTTGATCAGATCCGACAGTGGGCAGGCTTCAATGTTGTGGGAGGTGTAGGTGATGACCAGACCGGTACGCCGAGAAAAAGTACGACACAACCCCTCAAGAGTCAAATCCAGACCGGCGGTGTCGAGCGCCGGGGGGCGTAAGTCGTGAGCCAGGGCACGCAGTTGCTCCATCGTCCCTTCGGTCAGATGCACCGCTTCGTTAACGCGCTGGTGAACCTCGGCCTCGCCGGACGGTAGATCGTGGCGGATTAACTCCAGGCCAATCTTGAGCGCGGTCAAAGCCTGACCGGCCTCGTCATGCAGCTCCCGCGAGAGCCGTTTGCGTTCTCTCTCCTGGGCCGACACCACTTGTTGGGCCAGGTAGCGCATCTGAGCCTGGCTACTGCGGACCTGCTCAAACAAACGCGCATTTTCGACTGAAACGGCCAGTTGGTCGGCCATTGATTGGGCAATATTCAAATCATCCGGGTGATAGGCCGCTTTTTGATGACTGCCCAGATGCCAGACACCGATTATACTGCCCTTAGCCCGCAATGGAATAGAGATGGCTGATTGCAGACCGCTACTTTTGAAAAGCTCATCCTCTATAAAACGGGGCGTGACCACGACATTGTGCCGCAGAAGCGGCTGGCCGTGGGTAATGACCCACCCGGTGGCCGTGTTGCGGTCGGGCAAAATCGCTCCACTGGCCAGAGGAAAAGAGATTGTTCCGGCTGTGTAGGCAACGCGCTGGGCCGCTTCGTCAAGCAGGATCATAACCAGGCTATCGTAAGGCAGCAGCCGGGCCGCGTGGAGGGCAAAGGCGTGATAGATGTCGGTCAGCCGTAAGCTGGTGGTAATAGCCTGGTCTAACTCGTGCAGGACGGTCAGTTGACGAGTACGTTGCTCCATTTCTTCAGTGAGTTGGGTATTGGCAATGGCAATGGCCACCGCGTTGGCGATCATCTCCACGATTTCGGCATCCTGTTGATTAAAAACGCCCTCTTTTTTGTTGATGACTTCGATGACGCCGATAGGCTTTTCCATAAACAGGATGGGCACAGCCAAAATCGAGTGGGTCGTCTGGCCGGTCACGTTGTCGATCCCGCCGTAAAAACGGGGGTCTCGATGGGCTTCATCGATCCAAACCGACTGCCTTTCCGACAGTGCCCAATTCGCAATCCCGGCCTTTTTAGGCAATTTTGTACCGATCAGCATTTTGGTGTCTGAGGCGGCAACGGTGGTAAAATCCAGTTTGTCGCTAGAGGCGTTATACAGCAAAATAGCGGCGCTCTCCGCCGCCAAGAGGGTATTGACCTCAGCCGTCATCTGCTCCAACGCGGCATCCAAATCCTGCGTCATGGTCAGCCTGCGGATGGCTTTGTTGAGGGCTGATAGCTCCGGACGGTCGGTCACAATGTTGGCAGAATTTGGGGAGACATAGGATGTGGATGGTTGGTCGCCAGGATTCATCGCCTACTCCGGTAAAGAGACAATCTCTATTGGTAACTATTCAGCAGCCTCCCCAAACGATCATTTTTCGCGGGGATTTGGGGAT
>CAZWZZ010000619.1:3897-4442 GCA_964638395.1 uncultured Caldilineaceae bacterium | reverse complement strand
GGTTATATGTCAATCTATTACGGCGTAGTCAAAGGTAATCAAGTCATTCTGTCCGAAGATGCCAATTTAGCCGAAGGAACCCCTGTCGAGGTGCGGATTTTACCGCAACCAGATCAACCCCTTCCCACCGAGGCTGATTTCAAACAGAGGTTGATCGATTTAGGGCTGTTAGCTCACCCTAAAGTAACCCCGCCTGCTATCACCCTTCAAAATCAAACACCGCTTCACATCGAAGGTCGGTCTTTATCCCAGTCCATTATCGAGGAACGGCGTTAGTGGCGGTCTACTATTTTGATACTAGCGCACTGGTCAAGCGATGGATGGGGTTGCCAGTTTTGACGTTTGTGTCTGCCGACCAAGATCAGCTTCAGGTGGCGGCGACGGAAGGTTTGTTGGTTGAAAACCCAAATAACCATCCATAAAGAGCCGAGACGAACCCTAAACCTGCGGTATCGTAGCAGTTGCACAACTCAGCCGAGCGACTGCCCAATGCCTTCGTCGTTTTGGAGGCCGACAAGACCCGTATCCGTCCCCCGACTTGATCG
>CAZWZZ010000619.1:0-3887 GCA_964638395.1 uncultured Caldilineaceae bacterium | reverse complement strand
CCTTCTCGACCCCCCCACGCCCCACCTGCCGCGGGCGGTGTGCGGGTGTGTGGGGGGCTTGGGGCGGCGGTGGCGCGGGGGGGTCGGGGTGGGGTATAATGTTGTGGCCTCACCGCTCAATGAAGCGGCTACTTATCACACCCCCCAGGGATAGGTTTCAGGCGGCTGGCCCGCAGCGTCCGGTTCGATGTGCAGGGGATGCAGGGCCTGGGTTTCATCGAGGTATAAAAAGGCATCATACCGCCGGGGCAGGATGGTGGGCACGTAGTTACCGTGCCGCTCCCGCTCCGGGTGGTAGACGACGCCGATGGCCCGGTGGCCACGCCAATCGAGAAATTCGGCCACCGCCTCAACCTCATCCAGAAGAAGCAGTTTGTTATAAGGGCTGGCCTCGTGGAGCCGGCCAGACGCCCGGCCAGCAGATCGATGTTGAAGCGGAGATGCTTCGTTCTCAAGTCGATGGCTTCCTCCTACTCGGTTAACAGATCGAACAGCAGCGTGGCCAGCCCGCCGGCCCGGCACGCCCAATTTACGCACCAGAAACAGATCGAGCGGGGCAGCGAGGGCCTTGGCTACCTCAAAGGCGACCGGCACGCCACCCCGGGGCAGCCCCAGCACAATGACGTCATCCCGGTGAGCATAGGCTGAAAGTTTTTTAGCTAACTGTTGTCCGGCATCATATCTATCTTGAAATAGAGCCATAATTTTTCTCCTATTCATCCTCCCGCAGCCAATCCCAGGCGGCCTGCATCTGGGATAGCCCAAAATGCCTGATCTCGGCCGGAGAGAGCGGATTGGTAAATTTAATATACCACTCCTGCCAGGCCTGATCGCCGACAACAGCCACACGCTCGATGTGGTTGAAATGTTTGGCGCTGAACTTGAGATCTTTCCAGATGGCCCCCGGTTCAGCCAACGGAAACGATTCCATATTAATCAGCAGGCGAGCTTGACCATGTTCATCGATGATCTTTTCCAGATCATCCACATATCGCTTCATCTCGTCTGTGGTCACTTTTCCGCTCACTTTGATGCTCAAAACTTTACCAATATGTTCAGTTGTCTGGGTCATAATAATTATCCTTTCTTAATGAACTTCAATTTACTGGCCGCTCGCCGAGGGCGTTTGGCCCTCTTCATAGGGTTGCAAAACAATCAGCCATCTCGACGGCCCCGCTGCGGCCCAAAGTAATAGATGCCTGCCCCAAAAACCAGGGCCACGATGAAGGCTGTCAGTAAGGTGTCGGTAATCGTGGCCCCGAAGAGTAGAGCGATCATCAGCCAGACGATCAGAAAAACGATACCTGACAAGACGGCTTGGGTTAATTTGTTGGTCACGATAAACATCCTTTCTAAGCCGCCGCGGTGGGCTGCAATCTCTCCAGCGTCCACAGCCACAACGCCCCCAGGCCGAACAGGACCACGGCTATCGTAATCAATGGGCCGAGGTAAGGGATGGCGCTGAGGATGACGAACAGCAGCAGGCCGACCAGCAGGGGCCACAGGCGCGTCTCGGCCCAATCCGGCTTCAGGCGGTTGAGAATCAGCCGCCCGGCTAAATAGCCGACGACGATTTCCGCCACGTAAGCCATCACAAAGATGGATAGACCGATCAAAGCGAACAGGGCCACCAAGCCCAAGAGAATGACCATCCCCAGCAAATTATCCAGAGTGGCCCAGCCCAGCAGAATCGCCAGGAGAACCATCACCAGGAGGATCACAAAACCGGTGACGATAAGCCCTAAAAGAGTGGCCACGCCCCAGCCCAGACCGGACAGGGGATGATTTTGCAAGGCTGTCGCGCTGCGACGTACAAATTTCGGTGTTACCCAAAGCAGGAGCGCGCCGACAAGAAACAGCCCGGCAAAAGAGCGAAAATAGTTCAAAAACCAGGTCAGACTCCCCAACGTAGCGGATTCGCTCGTTTCCACCGTAACTTGATCGAAGGTGATCTGACCGGCGACTGCGTTGGCGGGCAGATCGGTCGCTCTGACTTGGCTGGTGTAGTCGAGATCGCCGTCGATGTGGGCGGCGTTACCGAACGTCAGCCCTCCGGCGACCGTGGGGACAGTCGGTCCCTCCGGCATAAAAACGAAGGGGGAAATGGTTGATCCGTCTTGGGTTCCGCTCACGGCCAGGTTAGCGTCGCCGTTGACCGTACCATCTAGCTCCAGACCGCGACCGCCCATCAGCAAGTCGTCGCCGATGGTTCCGGCCAGCATCGCTTGATTGCCGCCGTAAACGACATCGCCGCCGACGTTGCTCTCCGCCGCTGCGCCGAGGTGATACCCGGCGGCGACGAGGTCATCGCCGACCTGGGCCTGATCGTTCAGGGTCAGGGCTGCGCCGGCGATACGGACATCATCCCCGATTTCACCGTTCAGAATAATTTCCCGGCCGGCGGCGATGAGGTCCCCCTCAACGACGCCGTTGATTTCGATGATGCCGCCGGCGGCGACAAGATCGCCTTCTACTGTTCCGTCGAGGGTGAATTCATTGGCAGTGACGTACAGATCATCCTCGATGACCTCTCCGGCGGCGATGATAATCGTTTCGCCGCCCCGACCGTCAAAGGCCAAAACCGGGCTGACGGCGGCCAGGGTTAACAGGATTATCAAGCTGATAGATAGAATAAATTTTCTGGTTTTCTGTTTCATCATATACCTCCTTGAAAAGTGGTCGATGGTTAATGGTTTAGTAAAAATAGGTGATAGCCATCCCGCACACCGTCAGCAGCCCGGTCAGTAGAAGAGCCGCCAGAGTGACGATGGCCAACTTCAACGCCCAATTCAACGAACGACGGCGGCGATGTCGCCTGAGCCGCCAATCGAGTGACGGCGAATCGTGGACGGGATAATAGCCAAGCGGTTTCGGTTCGTAGCTTGGGCCGGATGGTTCTTCCGGCGGTTGGCGACCATCGCTTCCAGGCCCCATCATTGTGATGACAGGTTAAAGGTGCGACGCATCCCGAACGCGAAGGCGCTGTCCGGTAACATTGTCCTCAAGCGCGGAATCCAGCGGGCATCCTGGCCGATGCGATACCGGAGCTGGGGCGACTCCTCCTGAGCGACCTGGGCCACGACCTCGGCCACCTTCCGGGGATCATCCCCCTCCTCAATCGACACTTTGATGGAGGCCACGATCCCGGCCCGCACCTCGTTATAATCGAGAATTTTCTGTTCGGCCTGATCCAGGCTATGATGGAAATTGGTCTTGAAAAAGCCCGGCTCGATGAGCGACACCTTGATCTCAAACGGTTCCACTTCGTACCGCAGCGACTCGGTGTACCCTTCCAGGGCGTGCTTGCTGGCGGCGTAGAAAGCCTGGCCCGGCACCCCCAACAGCCCGGCCAGGGAGCTAATGTTGATGATCTGCCCCGACCGCTGCGCCCGCATCGTCGGCAAAACCGCTTGAGTCATTCGCACAGCCCCAAAAAAGTTGGTGTCCATCTGGGCCTGGGCCTGTTCAATAGAGGTCTCTTCGATCAGGCTGACGTGACCGGCCCCGGCATTGTTGACCAGCAGATCAATCTGCCCGGCCTTCGACAACACCTCGTCCACACAGCGGCGCACCGACTCGTCGGAGCGCACATCGAGAACGACCATTTCAAATGCTTGTTCAGTTCGCTCCCGGCGGCTGGTCCCAAAGACGTGGTAGCCTGCTTGGGATAACTCCTGGGCGATCAATTGACCAAAGCCGGATGAGGCTCCGGTAACGAGCGCAACGTTCATTTTGTCTCTCTTGTCTGTCATTAAAGCGTGAACCTCCTTCTTTTATAGCCATAACAAATAGCCGAGTAGAATGACGGCTGTTTTGTAACACAGTGTCTAGTTACCTATCACTTTTGCAAACAACCTCATCTTTTAACCACCCCCACCCGGACATGA
>CAZWZZ010000618.1:0-4443 GCA_964638395.1 uncultured Caldilineaceae bacterium | reverse complement strand
GTTCCGCCCTTAATTGTTATACTTCGTGACGAGGTTTCTCATGTGCGTAGCAGAGCAACGGAGGCCTTGGGTAACATTGGAGATACACGTGCGGTTAAGCCGTTGATTGCCGGGTTGAAAGATAAGGATAAGCAGGTGCGCCTCAAGACCGCTGAAGCCCTCGGTAACATCGGGATTGCCTGGGGGGCGGTTGCGCCGTTGATTAGCACGCTTCAGGATGAAGATGAGGAGGTGCGTCGTCGGACTGCTGAAGCTCTAGGCAAAATCGGAGATGCGCGGGCTGTCGAGCCGTTGATTAGCACGCTTCAGGATGAAGATGAGGAGGTGCGCCGCAAGACCGCTGAAGCTCTAGATAGTATCGGAGATGCCCGGGCCGTCGAGCCGTTGATTAAAGTACTCTCAGACGATTTTAAGATTGTTAGGCTGCATGCAGCGCTTGCACTGGCTTCTATTGACACGCCCGAAGCCCAAGCAGTTCCGGTAGATATTGTCCGTTTGGTTATCTACCATCCTGATGATGAAATTGCTAACAAAGTTGCTCAGCAGGTACGAAAGGCCGGTTTTATGGAGGTTCTAATCGCTAAAAGCCAACAGGAAGCCGAACACTTAGCTCAGCTTAAGACACCCACAATACGCATTTACCCCGAGTCTATTGCAGGAGCGATGTTTGAATATGGAACTGCCGGTCAGATAGGATACGAAATTTCCTATGATGATATAATTAACATGAGTGGTCGTGAAGTAACCGTTCGTAGTAAAGACAAAGCCTGGTCTATTTATCAAGATAGTTCCAGCCAGACAATCCGCAAACTAATTTTTGACCGCCTAAAGTTGGACCAAGCAACACTTGGAGAGAATAATCTTGGAGAAAACACAGATAAGCGAAAAAGGTTAGTAAAAAAACTTGATCGATTGCTTGATCGCTATGCGATCGATGTTTACGGTGGTTGATATGAAAACACCCTACATCCGCCGCCTCGACTTTCCCTATCAATACGCCCGGCAATTATTGCTTCCCCTCAAACAAGAACTGGAAGATATTCAAACTCGTCAATTTGATCGGCAGCGCAGCCGGGCACACCAGCTTAAGCAGTTACGGCAACTGCTCACGCACGCCTACCAAAGCTGCCCCTACTACACCCGCGTTCTGAATGAGGCCGGTGTGTTGCCGGACAATGTGACCACGCTGGATGACTTACAGCGTATTCCGCTGCTGCCGCGACCGGCGGTGCGGGAACATTTTTACGACCTCTGCTCAGACCAATTCGACCTGACCCACTGCTACATCAAAAGCACCTCCGGCTCCACCGGGCAGCCGGTCCGCATTGTGCTGGGTTACAGCATTAACATGCACTGGAACGTGCTGCTCCTTAACTTTATCCAACCCTATGGCCTTCAGCCGGATGATTTCCGCCCTTTGCGCACCGGCATTGTATTTGTGACCGCCTTTCCCACCAGCACCTCCTTCACCTACTTTCCGCCGCTGCTCAACTTCTCCCGCTTCTACAAACTCAGCTTACACGAAAGCCAGTGGGACTCGCCCCACACCGCGCTGGAATTTCTCAGCCAGCGCCAGCCACTGCTTATCACCGGCATGCCGGAGCATCTGTCGCTGCTTCGGGAGATGATCGAGAGCGCAGACCCCGACCGGCGCTTCCCCATCCGGCCCCGGCTGCTGCTGATTAGCGGCAACAAACTGTACCCCAAAACCCGGCAGGCACTTGAAACTCATTTTCAGGTGCCGGTGGTCGATATCTACGCCCTAACCGAGTTTGGCTATCTGGCCGTACAGTGCCACACTGGCGCGGGCTACCACGTTGATGACAGCCTGATCTTGGAAATCGTCCGGGCCGATGGCTCTCCGGCTCAACCGGGCGAAACTGGCGAAATTGTGGTCACCAGTCTGCGAAACCGAGTTATGCCCCTCATTCGCTACCGCACCGGCGACTTTGGCCGGTTGGCCGCTGCTCCCTGCCCTTGCGGTAGTCACTGGCCCCTGTTGGCCGCCATCGAGGGCCGAACCAATGAATTTTTTGTCAAGGCTGATGGCTCGTTGCTTAACCCATTTGTTTTTATCAAACATTTAGATAAAATGCCTCTGGTTCAATATCAAATCACCCAACGCAGCGTCACAGAGATAGAGGTTAAATATATTCCCAGATATAATGACGAAATGCTTGAAGCCAACATCACCCAGATTATCCGCACTGAACTTGACCCCTCCATCCAAATCAAGGTTGAGCCGGTCGCTCAAATCGGTGATCCGGGGCGCAAAGTTTATAACTTTCGCTCACAAGTACCTAACCCATTTCAAGTGTGATGATGTTCATTGATGAGTCAACCCTGTATGGCGACGACCACCATCTGCGTTGCCTGAATTACATCGAACAGTTTTTCCAAGAAACCGCCCCCCCCGGCGTTGAGGCGGTGTACGTGGTCGGCAGTGTGGTCACCGGCGATTATCTGCCCGGTTACTCCGACCTGGATATTATGATCGTGACCGACGACTCCGATCAGACGACGTTGATGGAAGCGTTGCGTCACATGAACGAAAAATTGTGGATTCCCACTTTCCACCTCCATCGGGCTGTCGATTTTCCGCCGCTCAATCTCTACCTCAATATTCGGATGCACACTGAGTCCCGCTTATTGTACGGTCAAGACCGGTTGGAGCCTTTAAGCGCCATCCCGGTCGATCAACTGCGGCGGCAGTTATTAGAGGCGTTGAGCCATCGGGTGGTCATGTTCCGCAGTTTGGTCTGTTCCAAAGCCGTTGAAAAATACACGCCTGATTACACAGTGTACTATGCCCAGAAATTTTGCCTGTTTGGGATACGCGCCCTCCTGCTGCTGCAAGGCGATTGGAATACAGCCCGCAAACACGCCATCCAGCAAGCCATCACCCTTGATCTCCTGTCCCCCAAGCACCGCTCTTTTTTTCAGACCTTATTGACTCGCCTTGAGCAGCAAGATTATCCCCAAACTTTCGAGGAACGTCTGACTATTTTGCACCAAACCTTAAGGTTTCAAGAAGAAGTCCAACTTCAAATCTTAGAAGGAACTTCATTAGTGTGAAGTTATTTAAGAAATCCAACAAAAAGTTAACAATGAACGGTTATCATGAAGATATGATGACAAAAAAAGAAAAGAAACAACGACCCAAGGTAGAGTATCGATCATTTGTAAACCCGAAACAATTCAACGAATTTCTGGATGGCCAAGGAGCATTAAGCAACCGAGCCGAAGTGGCCGAGCAGTTTGACTATGACTGGCACGCCCGGAAGCTGAAATTTGAGCCACACTTTCGGGGCCAAGTGCTGTTGCAAGCGACAGCCTACCAGAGTATCCGCGATCAGCAATGGGCTGCGGCGAACGATCCGTTGTTTGCGGCCAATGGGGCCGCAGTCGAAATCAGCGTCTCCGGTCTGGCCCAAGCGAACCGGAACCGCCCCATTGAGCCGTATGTGATCTTGATGCAGCAAGTGATGGAGGGCGTGGCGAACTTGCCCCACCGCCGGCTGAGAGCCTTGGACAAAGAGACCTGGCAAGGGATCACCGATTTATTGCATCGGGTCGAGCTATTTGATGCGACCACCCTGACTTTACCCCCTAAACTGGCGCAATGGGCCAAGGGGGTGGGGCCCAGCGAGACCTCAGCCGGGATGAAACTGCAACTGAAGCTAGCCGGCGACAGTGGGGCCATCAAACACCTGATGCTCACCCCGGCTCCTGGTTCCGATAGCCCCTATTTCGAGGACTTGTTGGGCGATTTGCAGAACCAACAGGGGCTCATCTTTGTCTTTGATGGCGGCTATTGGCGCTTGACCACCTATCAAGAAATCATTGACCAGGGCCACGACTTCGTCACCAAGCGGGCTGGCACCCTCAAACCCCAGATCATCGAACACCTGCCCCTGCCCCACGAACCGCTGACCAGCGGCTACACGGTCTTAGAAGATGCCCTCGTCTATCTGGGGCAAGACCAACAACTGACCTGCCGCATGTTAAAAGTCCGTCAGACCAATGGGCAGGTCATTACCTTGATCACCAGCTTGTTGACCGCCCCCGCTGACCAGATTTGTCTGCTCTATCGCTATCGGTGGACCATTGAAATCCTTTTTCGCTGGCTCCGACAGACCTTACAACTCGATCATCTGCTCTCTCACGATCCCCAGGGCATCCTGCGTCAAATCCTGACCGCCCTGATTGTGTGGGGCTTACTGGTTATGGCTAATCAAGATACCGACCGTCTCAGCCCTAAACAACTTTGGCGTCAGTTGCAAGCCGACCTTCATCAAGCCGTTCTGGAGTTCGGCTATCGCCTTGGGGCCGCTCAGGCTCCTATCCCTTGATACAATAACTTCACATTATTGAAGGAACTTCAAATGACTTTAGTTTGGGGTAAAAGCCAAACAAAAAGCACATTAACAACCGAAATGAGAA
>CAZWZZ010000617.1:0-4458 GCA_964638395.1 uncultured Caldilineaceae bacterium | reverse complement strand
TCTTCGACACCATCTCTGGCGACGTGCGAACGGCGTTCGGGATCAAGCCGGATTACAGTTTTATCGTTCAGGGCGTGTTATTCGAGGGAACTGTTTAGACATCACACCCGGATGACGACGATCGTCAAATCATCATACGGCTCGGTCTCGCCGACGAAAGCGGCGATGACCGCTTTGAGATGCTCGAGCATGGCCTCGGCGCTGGTGGCAGGCCCCTCGGCAACGGCGGCCTCCAGCCGGTCGAAGCCGAATATTTCCTCAGCCGCGTCGAAAGCCTCCACCACCCCATCGCTGGTCAAGATAATCAAATCCCCCTCAGACAGGGCCAGCTTGACCGTTTCATAGCCGTACTGCCCATCCAGCCCGGTTCCGAGCGGCGTGCCCCCCACATCGACCCAGATGACTTCCCCGTCGGCCCGTTTGATGAGGGGCGCAATACAGCCGGCGTTGGCCACGTGCAGGGTGTGTTGGTACAGCTCGATGTAACAGAGGGCGCAATTTTGCCGGGTGGTGCGGGTGTAGGGCAACAATGCCTGATCGAGATGGGCTAACAGCGTGCTGGCGGAAAATGATTGGCTGATGACGGCCTGGAGCGAGGCCAGGCTGACGCCCATCAACAGGGCTGCGGGCAGCCCCTTGCCGGAGACATCCCCGACAGCCAGGACAAAATCGCTCTCCCCGGCCCGCCGCTCCAGGTGGTGATAGGCGTAGAAATCGCCGCCGACGTGATGGGCCGGGGCCGTGTAACAGACCACATCCACGCCCTCCCAAGCGGGCCGGGCGGGGGGCAGCAGGTTGCGCTGAATTTCCTGGGCCAGGCTCAACTCATGCTGGAGATGATCGGTCAAGCTTTGCAGCCGCCGGTTGGACTCTACCAGTTCGGCGGTGCGCTCAACCACCAGCGTCTCCAGCCGTTTGCGTTGGGCCTGGATGCCCATCACCCGCAGCCGGTAAATGCCCAAAATCAGCCCCACCCCCAAAAAGAGGGCCATCAATCTAAACCACCACGTCCCCCAAAAAGGAGGCTTGACGATGACCGTCAGGGCGGTCCCGGTGTCGTTCCAGACCCCGGCGTTATTAGCCCCCTTGACCTGAAAGGTGTAGCGGCCCGGATCGAGGTTGGTGTAGGTGGCAAAGCGGCGCGTGCCCGCGTCCACCCAATCGGTGTCGAAACCTTCCATTTTATAGGCATAGCGGTTTTTGGCCGGGTTGAGGTAATCCAGGGCGGCAAATTCAAAGGAGAGGACATCATCGCCATAGACGAGTTCGATCTGGGACAGGGAGGCCGGCGGTTGGTCCACGCGGGCGGCCTGGTTGCCGACGGTCAGGCCGGTCAAGACCACGGATGGAGCGTGGCTATTCCGCTCGATCTGGCGGGGATCGAAGCTAATCAAGCCGTTGATGCCGCCAAAATAGAGCCGCCCCGCCGGACTCTTGTAGTAGGCCCCCTCGCTGTAGCCAACGCTAGGCAGGCCATCGCTGCTATCATAATTGACCACGTGTTGGGTTTCGGGATCGAACCGGGAGAGGCCCTTGCTGGTACTGAGCCATAAATTCCCTTGATCGTCGGCCAAAATGCCGTAGATGACATCGCTGCGAAAGCCGTCGGCCTGGCTGAAGCGGTTGAAGGTCTGGGTCGTGGGGTCGAATTGGTTCAGCCCGCCGTTGGCCGTGCCCACCCAAATCCGGCCCCGGTCATCCGGGTAGATGGTGTAGACATCATCGTTACTCAGGCTGGTCGGGACGGCGGGATCATGTTGGTAGCGGGCAATCAGCGTGGCCGACTCGGCCTTGCTGGCCACGTCGGGCGTCAGGGCCAGCTTGTTCAGGCCGCCACCATAGGTACTGATCCACAACGTATCGGTCGGGGCGGCAGCCAGGGCATAGACATCATCATTGCCCAGGCTGTTGGGGTCGTCAGGCCGGTGTTGGTAATGGATAAATTGCTCCCGCGCCGGGTCGAACAGATTGAGGCCACCCCCTTTCGTCCCGATCCAGAGGCGACCAAATTGATCCTCATAGATGGAGTTGACATCCTCGCTGCTCAGGCCGGTCGGGTCCTCCGGGTCGTGGGGGTAATGGGTGAAGGTTTGGCTGTCAGGCTCGAACTTCATCAAGCCCCCGCCCGACATCCCCAACCACAGCCGCCCGGCCTGATCCTGGTGCAGGGCGTACACATCGTCACTGCTGAGGCTGTTGGGATCCTCCGGGTCGTGGCGGTAATGGGTGAAGATGTCGCGGGCCGGGTCATAGCGGTTCAGACCCCCGCCCCGGGTGCCGATCCACAGGGTCCCGGCCTGATCCTCAAGTATCGCCCGGACGTCGTTATTGCTGAGGCTGTTGGGATCATCCGGGTCGTTGGTGAAATAGGTGAAATGTTCGAGGGTCGGGCTGAATTTGTTGACGCCGCCGCCCCGCGTCGCCAGCCACAGCACGCCCGACCGGTCTTCAAGAATCCAGCGGATGTCGTTGTAGCTGAGGCTATTCGGATTTTGTAGATTGTTGGTGTAGCGTCGGAAGGTGTCGCTCTGGGGCTGAAATCTGTTCAAGCCACCCCGGCTGGTACCGACCCACAACTGCCCGCTTCGATCTTCGCGGATGGCGTTGATGATGTCATCGCTCAAGCTGGTGGGGTCGGTCGGGTCGTGCCGGTAGCGGGTGAAGGTTTGGCCATCGGGATTGAGCCGGTTCAGCCCCTCTTCGGTCCCCACCCACAGCGTCCCACCACTGTCGATGTCCACCACCCGGATCAGGCTGTGGCTCAAGCTGCCGGGATCGTCCGGGGCGTGCTGGAAGTGGGTGAAGGTTTCGGTGGCCGGATCGAAGCGGTTCAGCCCCTCGGAGGTGGCGATCCACAAGTAGCCCGCCTCATCCTCGACGATGCGCCAGATGCGGTCGTTGCTGAGGCTGGCGGCGGGATTATCCGGGTCGTGCCGGTAGTTGGTGAAGATGTCACGGTCACGGTCGAATTTATCCAGCCCGTTGCCGGCCGTGCCGATCCACAAATTGCCGGCCCGATCCTCGAAGATGGTCTGCACCCGGTCGTGGCTGAGGCTGTGGGGATCGTCCGGGTCGTGGCGATAGGTCGTGAACTGCTCGGTACGGGGATCGAGGCGGTTGAGACCCCCGCCCCAGGTGCCGATCCAGATAATCCCGGCCCGGTCGATGAACAGATTCCCGGCGTTATCGTTGGAGAGGGAGGTGGGGTCGTTGGGGTCGTGTCTGAATACCGTGATCTCGTGGCCGTCATACTTGTTGAGACCGCTCTGGGTTCCAAACCATAGAAAGCCGGCCTGATCCTGGACAATCGAGAAGACCGTCCCGTGGGATAAGCCCTCTTCCAGCGAAACCCGGTCGAAATGGGTGACCGGCTCCTGAGCCGTGGCCCGCCCGGCGCTCAGCAGCAGCAGGCAGAATAAAAACGCAATTGTAAAGTAGCGACGTTGACTCATTAAAAAATGACCCGTAGCCCTGACCGGCGAGAGGCTAAACAGCGCCTAAAATCGTAATTATAACTGATGGAGCGGAGAATACAAAGTCGGCAATTCGGATGGGGTGCGTCCCAGAATTTCGACGAGATTTCAAGTCCAGCATCCTGAGTAGGCCGAGGGCCGAGGGCGTATCGAAGGGTACTGCGGTCTACTGAGTATCAATTGCTCTCCACCTTCTCATACACCCCCGGCTCGCCGGTGGAGAGGGTGAAGCTCAAAACCGGCGTGCCGGTCGTCTCATCCTCCTCCAGATAGAGGGTCATGCCGATGCCGTAGCCGTTGTTGACGACGAAGGTCTCGCCGGGGGTGTCCAGGACGTGCCATTCGTAGGGACCACGGGTGACAAAGAGACGGTCGCCCCGTAGCTCGACCTGCCAGCCCTCCTCGTAAGCGCCCACGAATTTGGCCAGCGCCGCCGGATCGACGCTGGGCGAAACGCCGCTGGCCAGGATGTTGGCCGAATTACGCTGGAAATTGGCCCAGATGTCATCATAAATCTCTTCGGCTTTGGGATCGGGTAGATCATACAAGATTTCCACCAGGCGATAGAAAGCGCCGGAGTTGAAGACGAGGGAGATGGAGCGGTTGCTGAGGATGACCACGCCAAGATCGGCTTCGGGAATGAAGCCGATTAGCGCCTTGACGCCCAACACATCGCCATCGTGCCAGATGAGATCGACGCCCCGAAAATCCTCGATGAACCAGCCCAGCCCGTAACTCAGGCGAGGAGAAATATAGGTTTGGGGCCGCTGCGTCTCGCGGATGTTGTGGGCCGAGACGAGACGCTGTCCCTCGGCGGTGATGCCCTCGTTGAGATGCACCTGCACCAGGCGAGCCATATCCAGCGCGTTGGCATACACCCCCCCGGCGGGCAAAATGCTGCGATCTTCGTGGTACTGCACCGGGGTGATCTGGCCGTACAGATCGAGGTCGTGGGGCGTGGCTCGATTGGGCGTGGCCCGCGCCA
>CAZWZZ010000616.1:0-4461 GCA_964638395.1 uncultured Caldilineaceae bacterium | reverse complement strand
GCTTTGAGTTAGGGTGGTGGGTCAAGGCACTGCGGCCCATCTTGAAGCAATTTGTGCAGGCCGCGCAAGGCCATATCGATCTGGATTTCTGGCATTCGATCTACAAGAAAGTCGATCCGGGCAGCGGCGAGCCGTACATTCACGGTTGGTTTATCAAATTTTTCCCCTACATAACCAGAGGCGGGGGGCCGGCAAGCCATAGAAACCAATATATTACCGAAGAGGCTCACACCCCGTACAGTGGTTTGACGACAGATAGTTTCCCCAGCGGGTTGTCGAAAGCGCCTTTTACCTGGTTCTACTATAATGAAGTATTCAAGATGGAGTTTCTGGCCGGGTTTGTTGGTATGGAGCAAGACACAGACTCGCTGGCCTTACGGCCTGAAATTGGCTGGGCTGTGCGGGAGACGAGCGAAACTTAAGGCTTGCTTATTTCAGCCAGTCGTTTTATTCTAAAGTCGTTGTAGTTTTGCGACATAATCAAAGGGAGGGAAGCATGAGGAACACCAGTCGAACCGGCGGTTATTGGGCCGAATTTCCGGTTACCTATCGAGCCGAACAGATTGCCACAATTATGAGTTGGGTCACGGCCGGGGAGAGCGGTGTGGTTATCGGCGGCAGCGGCAGCGGCAAGTCCAACCTGGCCGGTTTTTTGAGTAGCCGGCCGGAGGCCATCACCCCTTATATTAACGATGATCCGGGGCAGTACTGTTTCCTGCGCCTGGATATCAACAGTCTACCGGCCTTGACCGTCCCCTTCTTTTACCGGGGTCTCGTGCAAGGATTGTATGACGCAGCCGAGACGCTCGACCCGGACCTCCGACAGGCGATGCAGCAACTCAGTCAGGGTCAGATTGATTGGGATGATACCTTTGCCGTGTTGATCCTGCTCCAAAAGGCCCACCACCTGATGATCCGGCAGGCCGGTCAGAAGGTCATCTGGCTGTTGGATCGCTTCGACGAAGCCTGTCGTCATGTGGATGCCCAAACCCTGAGCAGTCTGCGCAGTCTACGGGATCAGTTCAAGGGCCAGCTCTGTTACGCCGTCTTTACCCGCCATCCTCTGGCTCGACTGCGCGATCCCGGCGAGATCGACGAATTTCACGAGATTATCGCCGCCAACACCTGCTGGGTGGGGCCGATGGTCGAGCGGGACGCCCGCTGGATCGCCCGGCAGATGGCCGACCGGCTGGATGTCACCTTTGCTGAGGCAGCCGTGGCCCAATTGATACAGGTGACCGGCGGTTTGCCGGCGTTTATGAAGTTGGGCTGTTTGGCTCTAGCCGAAGGGGGGCTTGACTCCGGCCAGACCGGGCCAATGTGGGTCGAATATCTCCTGGCACGACCGGAGTTTCAGCGCAACTGCGAGGAAATCTGGCAGGATTTGACCGCTGAGGAGCAGGCGGCATTGTTGGCCTTGAGCGGCGGGGCTGACGAGTCGCGGCTAGAGCGTGACACGCTGGTTTATCTGGAACAGACCGGCTTACTGACCCGCCGTCGTCCCGACGCAGGGGTTATCATCTTCTCCCCGCTCTTGGCGATGTTTATCAACCGGCAGCGAACCATCCCGGCCGGTCTGATCGACTTGGATGGAAAAACAGGCGAAGTCCGGCGCGGCAGTATCCCGGTGAACGTCCAACTGTCCCCTTCTGAATTCGATCTCCTGGCCTATTTTTTGGACCACGCCGCCGAAATCTGCGAAAAGGATGATTTGATCGAGGCGGTCTGGCCGGATGAATTGCATCGGGGCGGGGTGTCTGATGAGCGCCTGGCCCAACTGGTCAAACGGCTGCGGGAGAAAATCGAGCTTGATCCTCGCCGCCCGACTTATATTCAAGTCGTGCGCGGGCGGGGGTATCGTTTTGTGCAGCCGGAGGGATAAATGGACGATGCACTCACCAAACGGTTCTGATTAGCTTTGAAGCGCGGATGGAAGGATCAACAGTCAGCAGGGGTAAATCTAAATGAAGGGCTGTAGCGGCAATAATACGATCAGCCAGTTCGGGAATAGCCACCGGGCCAAAATGACTCAATGCCTGCACCACAACTTTATTGAGAGGATAGATGTAAATGCCATCATCAGGATTTTCAGTCAGAGAGAGCAAGGTTTTGACGATTTTTTTATCAAATCGCTCTCGTTGCACCAAGAATATAGTTTCGACTAACACGATGCTTGGGATGACTACGTGACTATGACCGGCTGAAGCTTTTTGGAAAATAGCCCGTGCTTTGCGCGACAAACGTTTATTTCCAGACAAATACCAGATAACAGTGTGGGTATCAGCAACAAAATCTTTCATTCAACGTCTTCTCCAAAGCCAACCCACAACTCTTTTCGGGCCGCTGCGATGGATTCAGGCGAAAAATCAGGCCCTTTCAAAATGCCTTCTGGGAAATAAACGGGATTAAAGGGTGGCGGTTCTTCGGTGTCAACGGACCACTCTATGTTATTATCCTCAGATAGTTCCCATTGGTCAGTAATCTGCTCATCTCGTTGAGCCTTGAATTGAAGAAACTCAACAAATTTAGCGAGTTCAATGAGTTCATTTTCAGGCAATTTATCAATAGCCTGACGTAGGGCTTCTCGTTGAAGAGTGACTGTCATCCGTATCCTCCCTTAAAATAGTTGGGGCGTGTCACTGCGAGCGATAGTGAAGCAGACTTCGGGCCGGCAATGGTAGAGATCAATGGTAGAGATCAATGGTAGAGATTGCTGCGTCGTTCCTTCTCGCAATGACAGTTTTTATTCTTGATATAGCCCCAAGGGGACTATCCATCTTTCCTGAAATTATGCATGGTAATTATAGCAGGTTGATTGTCAAGTCCTGAAACAGAAGCAAAACATTATTCAGCGACTTCGTCGCCGCTTATCCTAATCTCCAAATTAAATCCTCATCAGGAGGATCGGCCAACGATTTGGTGCAACTGCCGGGGCAGCGGTCTGTCCAGCGCAATGGAGCGCATTAATGAGGACAACAATCCACTGATAACTGGCTATTGATGTCAGATTACTGTATCAGGACTTACGCAGACACCTGATTTTGTAGCGCAAATTGCTAATTTGCGCCGCGTTCTGGCTCCAAACCGGAACAATTTGCTAAATTGTTCTACAAACTGCGTAAGTCCTGTGTATAAAAAAGATTGGTGGAGCGACGAGTATCACCGTCAGGAGAATTTCTGGAGCAACTGGGACTCTTCCAACCGCTGCGCGGCTTCGGCTGGATTTGGTGCCACAACCAGACCATCCACGACCGGCTGGGCTGGGCGGTTGACATCGAGCGAGCTTTCTCGCCGGGGATTGATCTCATTCAGGGCTTCGAGAACGGCATCATCTTTCGAGACAGCGACGGCCAGACGCACGGCCAGGCGTATGTAATGTTTGGCCGGGAGAAGGGCAGGTTTGTCAGAGAGGGGTATTAGGTTTATAACACGGTCACTCTCTAAATCCAACTGTCAAAAATGTCATCAAAGTGTCGAGATAATTTCACCAAGCTGTCAAGCAACCGATGGTAAATGACCTATAATGATGAATGAACCAACCAGATGCAGCGGCCATCTGACCGTCAGTTAACCCAACGTTACCACCCTATATTAACAAAACGGAGATATATGATGAAAACAAATGCCCAAGTAATCCCCGGTCTGGCCTGGCCAGACGATAGTCTCACCCCGCAGCGGGTTTCGTTTACGGTTGCTGATGTGCCGCCGGCCACCAAGATGCTGGCTGAAGTTGATTACTACGTCGCCATTGAAGCCTATATGCGTGGGCCGGTCGAAGCCTGCCCCTGGCAAGATAAAAGGCTGGTTCAAGCTGCCTACCACCCTTTTGCAGCGGCACTGCATTATGCCTATGCTCAACACCGGCCTCTCACGATCTCCCCGGACCATATCTGGCTGCTGCTCTGCCAGGGGTTCGCCAGCCACGTCAATGCGAACGCCGAAGCCTTGAGATCGAAATTTGTCAACCACGAGGGCCAAAAAGAGATCAAGGTCAGACGGGATGACTTCGTCAAAGGCAACCCCACCAATCCCTGGCCGGAGGTCTTTCCTGAGTTTTGTGAGCAAATCCGAGAGGAGATTGGCGACACCCACGATTTACTGCTGGCCAATTTTTCAACCACCGGGCCGGTCGAAAAAGCGGCGTGTGAAATCACCTTGATGGATGCTATGCAGCGTTATTTTTCATATACGTTTATTACCCGTTGCGGAATTCCGGCCATTACCCTGGAAGGTACCCCGGATGATTGGCAATCGATTGTGGATAGGGTGGAACAGTTCAGCCGCTTTGAGTTAGGGTGGTGGGTCAAGGCACTGCGGCCCATCTTGAAGCAATTTGTACAGGCAGCCCAAGGTGATGTCGAGACGGACTTTTGGCATTCGATCTACAAAAAAGTCGATCCCGGCAGCGGTAAACCATACATTCACGGCTGGTTTATCAAATTCTTTCCCTATATAACCAGA
>CAZWZZ010000615.1:0-4475 GCA_964638395.1 uncultured Caldilineaceae bacterium | reverse complement strand
CGGATCGACCTCGTCTGCCCCATCGATGACCAGGTCGAGCAGCGGATAATCATCCAAAGTGCCCAGCGACAGGCCATACTGCCGGGCCAAGGCCGCCGTACCTTCTGAGGTGGGAATGCCGATGATGTCGGTCAGATGACCGGCCTGCCACAACTGACCGATCTTGATAACCGCATACTTAGTAGTGGAGCCGGTTCCCAAGCCCACGATCATGCCGCTTTCGACCTGTTCAACCGCTTTCTCGGCTGCTGCCTTTTTGAGAGGTTCAAGAGACATTGTAGATGATCCCGCCCATCATTTCTAAAATTTCTTCTAACCTTCATCCCCACGTAAACGGCGTAATTCGGCTTCTAACGCCTGAAGCCGCGCTTCAGCGTCGGCCCGCGCTTTGGCTTCAGCGGCAGCCTGGGTCTCAGCCTCAGCTCGCGCTTTGGCTTCAGCGGCCAGAGCCTCGCTGACCTGGGTGTAATCGCCGATAGGCTGCCCCGTCTGGTCGTAACAACGTGGCTCGTTATCCTCAATGCCTAACCATATTTGAAGCGGCTGTAGCCACAGACGGTTCTGCTCATCAGGGATCAACATCTCATACCCCGTTTCGGTCAGGCCATAACCCAACAGCCGCCGCACTGTTTCTCCACGATGTTTGTGGGTATCGATAATAATATAAAATTGGAGACCAACCTGAGCATATTCATCAAATTTGTCAACCAAATCTACCTGGCGGGTCTTGGGTGAGGTGACTTCGACGATCAGGGTTGGTTTGGTTCCTTCTTCTTTTTCATCGAACGTAGCCCAATCCCGTTGCTCTTTGACTCCAAAAATGACCGAAACATCAGGGCCATGCGCTTTGATTTCCGGCTCGGCCCAGGCCACCCGCACATCATGCAGCACAATGGCGGTTGGGTCGCCGGTCAGGCAAGCCTTAAAGACATCGTAGAGATACACGCAAAAGCGCTCATGATCTTGAGTATGCAATCTGAAATCTCCGACTTCGGGATGCAAAATATCTTCCAGAGTAAGGGGGACTCGTTCCTGAAAATAATCGCCGTTGGGTAAGGGGCGAGGCACATAGCGCCAACCTAATTCAAAACGGTCCTCTTTAATGTTCTCCGCCACTTTTGGGTCCGTTATGGTTGTTGTGGTCATAAACTACTCCATCTTTAACAAGCCGAGTTACTTTTTCGACTTATCAATCGTTTCCAGCGCCCGCAGCGCCACCCGGGCCGGGGTAAAACCTAACTGCTCGAAGATGACCTGGTAGGGTGCCGAGGCTCCGAAGCGATCTAGGCCGATGATGCTGCCCTGCGGCCCGACCCACCGTTCCCAGCCGGTCGTCACCCCGGCCTCGATAGCCACGCGGGCCTTGACGGTGGAGGGCAAGACCGACTCCTGATACTCTTCCGGTTGTTGCTCGAACAGTTCCATACTGGGCATACTGACCACCCGCACGGCCACCCCCTGCTCGGTTAACTGTTTGTGGGCCTCGACCGCCAGCTTGACCTCCGAGCCGGTGGCAATCAGAATAACGTCGGGGTAGATGCGGTCGGTGTCGAGCAGCACATAAGCCCCTTTGCCCAGACCGGCGGCATCGCCCAGGCCGTCCCCTCGATCATAAACCGGCAACCCCTGCCGGGTCAGAATCAGGGCCACGGGGCCATCTTTCTTTTCCAGGGCCACTTTCCAGGCCTGGGCCGTTTCGTTGGCGTCGGCGGGCCGGATGACGGTCATATTGGGGATAGCTCGCAAAGCCATCAAATGCTCGACCGGCTGGTGGGTGGGGCCATCCTCGCCCAGACCGATGCTGTCGTGGGTAAAGACCAAAATGGTCGGCAGGTGGGACATAGCCGCCAGCCGGATCGAGGGGCGGCAATAGTCGGAGAAAATGAGGAAGGTGCCGCCGTAGGGAATGACCCCGCCGTGGAGAACCATCCCGTTGAGAATACCGACCATCCCATGTTCCCGCACGCCGAAGTGGAAGTTGCGCCCGGCGTCCGTGTCGTTGCCAAAGACCGGGTATTCTTTGAGCATGGTATTGTTGCTGGGGGCCAGGTCAGCCGAGCCGCCAATCAGGGTGGGCAAGACCGGGGCGATAGCGTTGAGCGTTTTGCCGGAGGCGGCCCGGGTGGCCATCCCTTTCTCGTCGGCAGGAAAAACGGGCAGGGCCTCCTCCCAGCCCGCCGGTAATTCGCCGGAGAGGGCCTGGCGAAACTGCTCGGCTTCCTGGGGAAAATGTTTCGCGTAGCCATTGAGTGCTTCTTTCCACTGCTTCTCCCAGACGCCCCCTTGATCGACCGCCCCGCGAAAATGTTTCAAAACCTTCTCAGGAATGTGAAACTCCTGATCGGGATCCCAGCCATACGCCTCTTTGGTCAAACGAACCTCCTCCGGGCCGAGGGGAGCGCCGTGGACACTGGCTGTATCGGCCTTGTTGGGACTGCCGAAACCGATGACCGTGCGGCAGGCGATGATCGAGGGTTTGTCATCGACCACCTGGGCCGCTTTGATAGCTTCGTAAACCGCCGTATGATCGTGGCCGTCGATTT
Source organism: uncultured Caldilineaceae bacterium (assembly GCA_964638395.1). Taxonomy (GTDB): domain Bacteria; phylum Chloroflexota; class Anaerolineae; order 4572-78; family J111; genus CAZWZZ01. The sequence goes on along the minus strand of CAZWZZ010000615.1, from coordinate 1,932 downwards.
GTTGGGTATGCCAGCCGTAGGCATCGAAGCGGCTCAGCCGATCTTCGGTAAAGGCCAGGTCGGTACTGCCGTCGATGCTGATGTGGTTGTCATCATACAGATAGATGATCTTGCCCAGTTTCAGATGGCCGGCCAACGAGGCCGCTTCGTGGGAGATGCCTTCCATAAGATCGCCATCGCTGACAATGGCGTAGACATAATGATCGACGATTGTATGGTCGGGCCGGTTGAAGGTTTCGGCTAAAAAGGCTTCGGCAATGGCCATGCCCACCCCGTTGGCAAAACCCTGCCCCAGCGGGCCGGTCGTTGTCTCCACGCCGGGGGTCAGGCCATACTCCGGGTGACCGGGGGTCAGGCTGCCCCATTGCCGGAACTGCTTGAGTTGTTCCAACGGCAAATCGTAGCCGGTCAGATGCAGCAGACTGTAAAGCAACATCGACCCGTGCCCCGCCGATAGCACGAAGCGGTCACGGTTGGGCCAGTCGGGGTTTTTCGGGTTGTGGCGCAGAAATTGAGTCCACAGCACATAGGCTGCATCAGCCATGCCCATCGGCATACCGGGATGGCCGGAATTGGCTTTCTGTACGCCGTCAATCGACAGGGTGCGGATGGTATTAACACATAATTGGTCAAGTTCTTGGGGCGTCATTAGATCGGGTCTCCTTGCTTTATTGGGATGTTGCCGAATTTAAAAGAACTCATCCATAGAAGGTCCGTGGATGATCGGGCCGGGGCGTTTCCACAAACTTTCGGATGAGCAAATGTTAAGAGGAACTCCATACCATGAAACCATATAATTGGGCTGGATGCAAATTGTAAAATTAATTTGGGTGGGTTCAAGAATGTTGTAGCAGGTTCAATCACCTTGACTTTGGAAATTTGTCAGGTCGTCTCTTCGGTAACAGATCAGCCTCGATGCAGCGGGCAAAAATCAAATAGCCAGTGTGACCGACCATCACATCATCCGGGCGGAGCCGGCCGGGAACCGGTTTGTAGGCCCGGATGAAATTCTCCTCGACTTCCAGACCGCCGAAGTTATGCTGCTTCAGGCCGATCAGCAGCTCGCTAACCTGATTGGTGGTCGGCACGATGGCCCCAAAGAAGCCGCTCTGCTTGAGGGCCGCTCTGGCCTGGGCCAGATAGCGCCACGGCTCCCGGACATCGAGGAACAGGGCATCGACCTCGGTCTCATCAAACCCTTCGTTGATGTCCCGCTGCTTGAATTCAACCGCCCCGGATAGATTGGCCTTTTCCAGATTGGTGTGGGCATTACGCAACATCTCTTCGCGGGCTTCGTAGGAGTAAACCTGTCCCCCCGGCGTCACGAAGCGGGCCAGGGCCAGGGTCAAAGCGCCGCTACCGGTTCCGGCTTCGATGACCCGCCGTCCGGCATAAATATTCAGCTTGAAAATGATCCGGCCGGCCTCTTTAGGGTAGACGATTTGGGTGTTGCGCCGTACCTCCTTGACCAGCTCCTCCAGCGATGGCTCGATGACGACGTAAGTGTGGCTGGTACTGGATTTGACCGTTCGACCCAGAGGCCGGTCGATCAAATCATCGTGGTTGATGATGCCTTGATGGGTATGCTGCTGCCGTCCCGCCCGGAGACGGGTATAAAAACGCTTGCCATCTTCACTAATCAACAAAACCGTGTCGCCGGCGTTGGCTTGAGGGCTGCTCAACGAAAACTCCCTTCATCTTCGAATCACCATTTACCCGAATCACCGCTTACGCCCGAATCACGATCACCTGGCGGCCCGTCGGGGTGGTGGCCGGTTCGGTGGCGGTGCGCTCGCTGATGTCCGGCCGGCCGCTGCGCCGGTCGAAGATGACCAGCCAGCCGGTCTCGAGGTTCAGGCTGCTCAGCTTTGGGGGGCTGGGGGGGCTTTTCGGGGTCAGATTATGTTAATATGACATTGTAGAATTAAGTGC